>NZ_JAWOTP010000007.1:0-217227 GCF_033338935.1 Vibrio sp. Vb0598
TAGCATGAGTAGTTTTACAGGCAAAGCCGAAACGGATGATAACCACCTACTGAAGTAGGTGGTTTAGGGCTGAAAATGAAAAAAGCGAGCATGATGCTCGCTTTTTATTTTTCCAATCTCTTAATCTTAAACCGCTCTAAATGAAACAGACAACTTCGGCGCGTTTATTTATCTTTTTTGAACACGACCCACTTTAACGAGCCATTGGTTTCAAAATCGTTCTCAGCGGTACACATCAGTAATACGCCTTCAACATTAATCACGGCCCCTGTGGTGTAGGCTTTATCATCGTAGTAACAGATACGCTGACCTACCTTACCGTCAGCAACTATTAGCGCTTTGTTTTCTGGTGTACTGTATGATTTAGCAAAAACGGAACCCGACAGCAGTACTGCAAAAACACCAGCGGTAAAAATAGATACACTTTTTAACTTCATGAAAATCTCCCTCAAACCTCAATAATACTAACAAGGACCCTTGTGAAGTTCTTGGAAGAATCTCATATTATTCAAATATCTACTGATATTTTTCTCACCTCTACACTTGGGTCTGCTTCACATTCAATCATTTAATTTATCTCATTTTAGTAAGCTTGAAGTTACTTAGCTCAGTAAAGAAGTGCACACTTTTAACGTGTATCTCTAATTTGAATATTTAAGTTATGAATCAAAAACTGTGAGCAAAAAATGCATAATAGGTTTATTTAAGTATAAGATAAGCACCTGTTGATCTCGGTATTTAACTAACTCTTTGACTATGCGTTTTGTTTCCCTATGCATTACTTCAATCCTGCTCTGCTCGTCTCCTTTGGCATATGAGCTAGATTACTATTCTAAGTTTGGTCACATCGATAATTACGGCAATCTTGATCTTAGAAACAAGCCTTACACCCAACTCCCCTCTGGCCTAGTGGTAAAGGGCAACTTAAACATCTCACAAACCCCTATCAAAACCTTGCCTAAAGGGCTTGATGTTGAAGGCAGTCTGGAAGCAACTAACAGCGCACTCAAAGTTATTCGCTCAGGAACAAAGATAAAAGGCTATGCAAACCTACTAGGTAGTAAGATCGAAAACTGGCCTAAAGGCATCAAACTAGGCGGTTACCTAAATCTGACAGATACACCGTTAAAAGCGCTTCCAGCTAAACTTCGAGTAAAAGGTGATCTAAGTGTTATTCGCACTCCCATTTCTGAACTTCCTGAAGGATTGGTGGTTGATGGTAATCTTTATATTGGAGGATCAGCGCTGAAAGTATTTCCAGACACAATGACGGTGAAAGGGAATATCTATTTAGGTGGTAACAGGATCACCAAATGGCCTAGCAATTTAACCCTTGGTGGCGCCGTCGCACCTTAAAGAGCAGATAAACAAAAGCCCCGGCAGGCCGAGGCTTTAAGGCATTCTGAATCAACAGAGTTCAGTGACGAAGATTACTCTTGGTTATTCACAGGATTAGCATAGCTCGCCACCAAATAAGGTCTTGCGCCTTCAGGTAGCTGATCCAACTTATCCGCGAGATGACGCTTAACCGCTTCCGTAATGATGCTCGAATCTTCATGCCCAGCAGCTAACAAGTTGATTGGGTACAACTTGTAGTTGTTGTGAATTTGGCGGTCGATTTCACCAGCAAGAGATTCCGGCGTTTCAAACTCTTGCTCAATCACATCACCAAACGCAACATGTACACGGCCTTTATAGCCAACGATACCTTGAATGATGCTTTCGATATCTTCAAATTCGCCTTTTTCATAGCGGCCATTTTCTGCTTTTTCGTACAGCTCTTTTGCTTTGGCAATGTCACATGGATCATTTTCATAGGCAATCGAGACAGGAACGATTTTCAGAGAACGCGTGTACTCACCAAAGCTGATCTTTTGTTTACGACCTTCAACATGGAACATTTTTAAAATCGCAGGATCAGTAAAGTCGTTTCCATCTTTAGCACGGCCTTCCTTTTGGGCAATCCAAATTGAATTGCCAGTATCAAGCGAATGTTTGATATAGCTTGACAGTTGTCCCAATGCTTTCATCATTTCTCTAGGCGCTTTAGCAGAGCGCTTAACGATGAAGCTCTTATTGAGTCGCATCAATTCTGTCGCACATGGCTTCTTCAGCAGGTTATCGCCAATCGCTATACGAACTGTACGGTGCCCACTTTGGTACAAGCCATAATTTACGAGCGCAGGGTCCATCGCAATATCACGGTGGTTAGAAACGAATAGGTATGACGTGTTTTTATCCAGCTTATCCAAACCAGAAAAAGTGACGCCATCCGTTGTCTTATTCAATGTATCTTTCAGATACTTCTTCACTTCAATCTGAATTGCTTCGACAGAATCAAGCTTGCTCCACTTGGCTTTCAGGTAGATGCGCAGGATCGGGCTCATTAGCGTTTTGAACCATGCTGCTTTATTAGCAAAGCGATGTTCTAGGATAGCAGTGATAAATTCATCATCTTGGATTAGACGATCCAGCGCTGCTGGAATTTCTTCGTCGTTGTAAGGACGAATTTCAATATAAGGATCGGTATTGGCTGTCATTGTTCATTACATATCAAAAAAAGCTGGCACATTTTACGCATAGTTTTGCTGACAAGCAGCATTTCAACCCATACTTTTAACATGGTCATACCAGTTAAGCCACCATTTATCATGCTAAAAAATTCTCTCAGCCGGTTGGAATCGTATGGGTTTAACGTTACCCTTAGCGCCAAAAAACACTGGTACTCATAATGAACTACGCAATTGAATTTCACGACGCTAAATACCCCTTTCTTGATGTAGCTGCGCGTAAAAAAGCACTGAAGCACAGTCTACTATCTGTCATCGAAGGGTTAGCCGTCATTAAATTGGGTAAGCAGGAGTATGCCATTGAACCAGGCCAATATTTTTGGATTCCTCAAGGATGTTTGAGCTCCCTCACCTTTTTACCTAATTCTCGTGTATATCGTTGTGATTTTTCTGTGCGTTTAAATGACGACTTCTCACAACAGGCGGGCTTTGTGAAGCCTTCACCGCTACTAAAAGCGCTCGTCGAGAAGCTAGCAACAACTGCCGAACGCTCGGATCTGCAAACCGATCTACTGACAGTAGTAAGACATGAAGTATTGACGCTGTCTCCTAAACTAGCGCACTCAACGTTAACGAGAACCATCAATCAATGGACTCCTGGCTGTGACATGAATATTTCTAAAGAGCTTTGCTTGGTACTAACACTACGTGAAGCAAGAAAAATGAAACTGTCGGGGAAGAAGGAAGAGCAAATTGTTGACTCTCTTTTTGCTGGTAACACCGAAGAATATGAACAGCTTTGCTTTTTAGTCTTTGGAGAAGCGCTATAACTTGCTCTTCAACAAGCTACGTGTTCAGCATTACGTAGAATTACGGACACAGAAAGTAGATTAAAACAAAAAGGGCGTACATTGATAATGTACGCCCTTTTTTCATTTGCTTGAGGTGTCTAGAAAGGTACCTCTATCTGCATCATCCAGTCAGCGTCATAATATTCGTGCCAACGATAATCAAACCGCATTCTTGGCTGTCCGTCGGATTTATCACCAAAACCGACGCTGAACATCAACCCGTGACTACGAAGCCACTCTTCTGTATCCATTTTACTCTCTTCGTCTCGGAGCTCTTCCGGCATCCAAAAACCAAGACCAAAGTAATTCTTTTCTAAGTTTTGAGTTAGAAGTGGGGTGTCTTCCGGCTTAATCGCCCACTCCTCCCAATAGTTTTCTGTTGGTCCTTCAAGCTTCGCTTCCGCTGCATACCAAATCAATGCTTCAGTACTTAACACGTCGATGGAATCTAAAATTTCTTCACAGATTGGAAGCGTGTTATCTTCAAACACCACGGAACGATCAGAAAAATAGTTACACGCGGAATGAGCTTGTGTCACCACAAGCAGCGCACATGCACTAAATAAAACGACTCTGACCATGAAAATCTGACCTCTCAGTTCCCAGACAATGTTTCTCTGTATAAGCCTTTACTAAGTAATAAATCACGTACGGAAGGTGTTGTATAGGCGCCGATCTCTTCACCCTCGGCCAATGCTTTGCGAATATCCGTGCTTCTGACTTTTACTTTTTCAGGACATGCCATAACAGTCCAACGTTCCGTAATCTCTTCAGCTCTACTAAATTTAGCAAATTTGAAGAAATTATCAGGACCAATGACAAAAGTTATATCGGCAGTTGGGTAGATTTCTTGAATTTTTTCTAACAACGCATAGGTCGTCACACTTTGTCCAGGTTGGTATAAAGCTTGCTCTGCATCAGAACGCTGAACATTAGAAAGCCCCATATCCTTGATGAACACATCAACCATTTTGCACCGAGTTGGGTAATCAAGCATGTTCTTGCCCCAAGCGTGTGCAATGCTTGGCTCAAGTAGCACAAGATCAAAGTGGCTCAAAGACTCAATAACACTTTTATGCCCTAAACTAGGTGGGTTAAATGCACTACCAAAAATGGCGATTTTTTTCATATCCGGTGATTACCTGGTTGAAGAGAGTTTTCTAATCTGATGATTTCGGTATGATACTACTAATCTTTACAGCTTTTGACCCTAAAGTCGCGTTTAATGAGCCTCAACTGTATGGTTTATCACCATTTGAGCAAATGTGCTTTAGAGTCTGAAATATTTGCAGGAAAAGGAACCCTAAATGGAACAATCCATCCGTGACGAAATGCGCGTACTCCCTTCAATTGATCCGCATTTTGAAATTGAACGCCGTGTCGCTTTTATTAAGCGTAAATTGCAAGAAGCGGGCTGTAAGTCTCTTGTTCTTGGCATCAGCGGTGGCGTTGACTCAACGACATGTGGTCGTTTAGCTCAGTTGGCTGTAGACCAACTAAACGAAGAAGCGGACAACAATAGCTACCAATTTATCGCAGTTCGCCTGCCTTACGGGGAGCAAAAAGATGAAGATGAGGCTCAGCTCGCTCTGTCTTTTATCCAGCCAACCCATTCTGTATCGGTGAACATCAAAGCAGGTGTTGACGGGCTTCATTCGGCTTCTCACGTTGCATTAGAAGGCACAGATCTTCTACCAACTGATGCAGCAAAAGTCGACTTCGTAAAAGGCAATGTAAAAGCGCGTGCTCGCATGGTTGCTCAATACGAGATCGCGGGCTACGTAGGCGGCCTTGTTCTTGGTACTGATCACTCAGCAGAAAACATCACTGGTTTCTACACTAAATTTGGTGATGGCGCTTGTGACATGGCACCATTGTTCGGATTAAGTAAACGCCAAGTTCGTGAAGTGGCTGCTACATTGGGTGCACCTGAGCAACTAGTGAAGAAAGTGCCAACAGCAGACTTAGAAGAGCTTGCTCCACAAAAAGCAGATGAAGATGCCCTAAGCCTAACTTACGAGCAAATCGACGACTTCTTAGAGGGCAAACCTGTTCCACAGCAAGTGAGTGACCGTCTGGTAGCGATTTACAAAGCAACGCAGCACAAACGCCAGCCAATCCCGACGATTTACGACTAAGCGATATTTTCAGCTCTCTTTAAAACTCAAAACGCTGCTAAAAATAGCAGCGTTTTTTTGTCTAGGAACAGTTTTTGTCGAAGGACAAAATTGCTCTCGCCTAGTTGGTTACTGTTACGTCCGTCTCTGGCACAGCACAACACGCCAATACGGTTCCCATTGCACGTTCCTCATCTGTCAACGCAGGCACGTCCGGATGATGTACTTGACCCGACGTAAGCTGAACCTTACACGCGCCGCATAAGCCAGCACGACAGCTATTGCTAACAACCTTCCCTGCGTCTTCAAGCTGATCTAACAACGTTTTCTGATTATTCCCTACAACTTTCGTCCCATTGAAATCGATCGCTATGCTCTTCTCTGGTCTTGAAGTGACTGAAGATACGCCAAACGCTTCTTGATGGTAGTTTTCTTCTGGCAGCCCTTTTCTTAGCAGGAGATTTTTCGCTTTCTCCATAAAACCATCAGGACCACACACAAACACTTGGCGCTGTTCAACATCTTTGATTTGCTTAATGTGTGACAAACTTAAACGCCCTTTCAAACCAAACCAATCAACAGCAGGTTGCGTTAAACAGACTTTTACTTCTAGCCCTGGGTGCTCACGCTTTAACTGCTCCAACTCTGAGCGACAAGGAATATCATTCTCGGTGCGACATTGATGGTAGAAAACCACATTATCCAACTGATTGTGATCCGCTAAGTAACGCACCATTGATAACATTGGTGTTACTCCGCTACCCGCAGAGAGTAACAGCAGAGGCTGCGCTTCATGCGTTTTAAGGTGGAACTGACCGTCAGGTTGTTCTGCCTCTAAAACATCACCGACTTGTAAGTTGTCTAAGAGTGAGTTAGAGACTCTTCCACCCGCGATACGCTTTACAGAAATAGCATAACGACCCGGGCGAGAAGGACTGGATGATAAGGTATAGCGTCGACCCACTTTCTTACCATCAATATTCACCTCTATTGGCAGGTGTTGTCCTGGCAAGTAATTAGGCAACGAACCTTTGTTTGGCTCTAACCATAAGGTCACAAAGTCTTGGGCAATTTCTTCACGCTCAACACATGTAAGCTTCATGCGCACTGGCGAGTTATCTGCGTAAAACTCCGGCTCTTTGTACTCCAATACTTCAACTTTATCGCCTTGACGAATAATGCCTTCATTTCGCGCGACAAGATTCTGGCCAAAGAACACACCACCGACATCGTTTGCACGGAACTGTTGCAAGGTTTTGAGCGGCTCTTTGCTCTCACGGAATGTGCCTCTTTGGGTATTCACCGTAGTCAGGATACAGCGCTCGCAAGGTTTGAGAGACTCAAACTCTACCTCACCGATTCGTATGCGCTTCCATGAATCTTCTTCAAATGGCTTAGTATCAGAGACAACTAAGTTAGTACGAAACTGATCCATTGAGTGTAGCTCTGAACTTCTTCGGTTCAGCTCATCAAGTGAAGCTTGGCTGATCACTAAAACCGGATAACCATCAGCAAAACTGACGTTTTGACCTAGCTTTTCACGGACACGATTCGATTGCTCACCACTAAACAACAACTCAACGCGCTGCCCCAACACACGACTAAACCAGTCATCTGCATCATCTGTCGTGGTATAGGCAGTAAACGTATCTTTCCAAACCGTTGCAGGTGTCTCCTGCATTTTGAAATCTTGGTAACGGATTTTAAGTGGCTCCATACCCAAACTACTAAACACCACTCCATCGGACAATAAGGCAGACTTAATGGTTACCATTTGCGGATACTTTCGCGCAGTGATCATCGAGCCATCAGCTTTCGCAATCATAAAGCGACGATCGAAGCTCAATCCTTGCTTCTCAACCCATACGGACGACAGCGATAATCCGCCAACTGACTTAACCGGAAAAACATTAATTTGGGATAAAACGGGTTGCGACATGGCCTTCTTCCTACGGGTGTTTTTTATTTGTTGCGGTATTGTATACTCAAATCACATTAAGTTGCAGAGTCTGCTGCCTCTTCATCCATTGCAACTTTCTCGAAACCATATTCTTATAAATTTGGTTTTAGTGACAAGTATTTACTACACTCAATATTCGCGTTTTTTAACACCGTTCTGACCAAATACCGTTTGATAAAGTGTGATACGACACACATAATTCACCCAAGTTATCACTACTCCCATTTATCGATTTGGAGCTTAATTATGGATACAAGAAAACTGGTTCTGATTTTGTTATGTATCTTTCTTCCGCCTGTCGCGGTGTTTATGGAGAAAGGTCTAAATAAAGACTTTTTGATTAATCTAATATTGACGTGTTTCTTCTTTCTACCAGGTACGATCCACGCGCTTTGGTTAACAATGAAGTAACCACTTACACTCTCACTCTTTATAAAATTGAAAAATGGGATGAAATATGAGGGCAATTCCTCTATCATCCTGTCGCCTAAGCGCAAGCGTTTGCTCAAAAGCAAATACGGCGCTTAGGCTCCAATCAGACAACTTTTCAATGGTGGGAGCAATTAATGACAACACTGACTATCACTCGTCCTGACGACTGGCACGTCCACTTACGCGATGGGGAAGTTCTTAAAGACACCGTTCGCGACATCAGCCGCTACAATGGCCGTGCGCTGATTATGCCAAATATCATCCCACCTGTTACTACAACTGAGCTCGCCCTAGCCTACCGTGACCGAATTCTCAAAGAGCAACATGGCGAACAGTTTGAGCCTTTAATGGCGCTTTACCTTACAGATAACACGACACCAGACGAAATACGTAAGGCTAAAGCCACCGGACACATTGTTGCTGCCAAGCTCTATCCTGCTGGCGCCACAACAAACTCAGATTCCGGCGTGACCAATGCGAAAAACATTTATCACGTTTTAGAAGCAATGGAAGAAGTAGGAATGTTACTTTTGGTTCATGGGGAGGTAACACATCACGATGTTGATATCTTCGACCGAGAAAAAGAATTCCTTGATACTGTCCTCGCTCCTATCGTCAATGACTTCCCTAATCTTAAAATCGTTCTAGAACATATCACCACCGCCGACGCAGCAAACTTCGTTAGCAACGCCTCAGACAACGTAGCGGCTACCATCACTGCCCACCACCTTCTTTTCAACCGTAACCACATGCTTGTGGGTGGTATTAAACCTCATTTCTACTGTTTGCCAATTCTTAAGCGCGGAACCCACCAGCAAGCGCTGATCGAAGCAGCAACTAGTGGTAGCAAGAAGTTTTTCCTAGGTACAGACTCAGCGCCACATGCGAAAGGGGCAAAAGAATCGGCTTGCGGTTGTGCTGGTTCTTACACTGCACACGCAGCGCTAGAGCTTTATGCAGAAGTCTTCGAAAAAGAAGGCAAGTTGGAAAACTTGGAAGCTTTCGCAAGCTTCAACGGTCCTGATTTTTACGGCATTGCACGTAACACAGATACAGTAACGTTAGAAAAATCCGCTTGGGATGTGCCAGAAACGATGCCATTTGGCAATGATATCGTTGTGCCTATTCGCGCAAATGAACAGATCGAGTGGAAAGTGAAGTAAGTACTTTACTGACGTTTCACCCATAAAACAGGGTCATGCTTTTTGTAAAAAGAAGTCATGACCCTTGTTATTATCGTCTCATGTTTTAGATGTGATTATTGACCACGAAGCTTTTCAACCATCGTCCATACCGCAACCACAACCAACCCCGCCACAAAGCCGATAATACCGTTCAATAAAATAGGCAAAATGGCTGTAGCAACCGAATGACCACTAAAGTTCATAATAATCGGCTCTACAAAGTGATGAATGGCTGGCACGTTGTGCACCACAATTCCTCCACCCACCAAAAACATCGCAGCAGTTCCTACAATGGTTAACAACTTCATCAACTTTGGTGCAAAAGCGACCAAGGCCCCTCCGACTTTCGCCACCCAACCTTTACCGTTTGAGCGACTTTCAAGGTAAAGGCCTAAATCATCTAGCTTCACAATCCCAGCGACTAGTCCATAAACTCCAACCGTCATAATCACTGCAATTAAACTGACAACTAAAATTTGCGTAACAAGACTGGCTCCTGTCACGGTACCTAACGCAATCACGATGATTTCTGCTGAAAGGATAAAGTCTGTCCGAATCGCACCAGAAACTTTACGCTTTTCATACTCTTCTATCGACTCGCCAGTATTAACTAGCTCATCTTCTTCTTCGTGCGGATGCGAGTGAGGAAACACTTTCTCAAGTACTTTCTCTGCCCCTTCAAAGCAGAGAAATAAGCCGCCAATTAGCAATAATGGCATGATAAGCCATGGAATAATCGCGCTAATAAGTAAAGCTGAAGGAACTAAAATCAATTTATTTTTGAATGAGCCTTTTGCAACCGCCCAAACCACTGGAATCTCTCGCTCAGATGCAACACCAGACACTTGTTGAGCGTTTAACGCTAGATCATCTCCCAACACACCTGCGGTTTTCTTTGCAGCCATTTTTGACATTAAGGCGACATCATCAAGCACCGTGGCAATATCATCCAACAGTGTGAGTAAACTTGCTCCAGCCATTTTTTGTCTCTTATATGAAATTGAGTAAGTAACAAAATGTAACACCAATGAATCACTCATCAAAGTGATGATTTTGCAAAGAATACCACCCCAAATGGTGTTTTATATTGCCGTAAAGATAAGACAGGTCTAGTCTTGTGATACCTTTCAGCAGTCAAAAGAAAAAGTATAGATGAAAAGTGGATACATTTACCCGATCGGTACTCCTGGCCAACCTTGGAACGAAGAAGAACGTAAAACTTGGTTAGCAACGCAAGAAGTAAAACGTAGCTACCAAGATGAAGTCGTCAGTAAAATCGATGCCCTACGCGAGCGTTTTGATGTTGAACAATATGGTGCGCTCTCATACAACGAGGCACGCTTCCCTCTGTTTTGTATCAAAACACGCAATTGGGATTCAACTAAACCTGCTGTGTTGGTCACAGGCGGCGTGCACGGTTACGAAACCAGCGGTGTACATGGCGCATTAAAGTTTGTAGAAACAGAAGCAGAGCGCTATGCAGAGCATTTCAATATTGTCGTTGCACCCTGCGTAAGCCCTTGGGGTTACGAGGTGATCAACCGCTGGAATCCAAACGCGATTGATCCAAACCGCTCTTTCTATAAAGACAGCCCTGCTGAAGAGTCCGCTAACCTCATGAAGCTCGTTGCAACTTTAGGCGATGTGTTAATGCACATTGATCTACATGAAACGACAGATTCTGACGAAACTGAGTTCCGTCCAGCCTTAGCTGCTCGTGATGGTATTGAGTACATTGAAGGTATGATCCCAGATGGCTTTTACACGGTGGGAGATAGTGAAAACCCTCAGCCTGACTTCCAAAAAGCGGTCATTGAGTCAGTTGCAAAAGTGACTCACATTGCACCAGCAGATGAAAACGGCGAAATCATTGGTTCACCCGCCGTACAGTTTGGCGTTATCAACTACCCAATGGTAAAACTGGGCCTGTGTGGCGGCGTAACAAATTGCGTTTACGGCACGACAACGGAAGTGTACCCAGACAGCCCAACGGTGAACGACGAAGAATGTAACGATGCACAGGTTGCAGCCGTGGTCGGTGGTTTGAATTACATAATCGCTCAGCTATAACAATCGATTCTTGTATTGCTCCGGTGTCATGCCGGAGTATTTCTTGAACATCGCGATAAAAGGGCTAGCTTGGTTATAACCTAACGTCAGAGCGACTTCTTTTACGGTCTGCCCTTTACGCAGCAACTCCATAGAATGTAAATATCGCACACGTAAGCGCCACTCAGTAAAGCTCATCCCTAATTCACTCTGGCAATGTCTCGCTAACGTGCGTTCTGTGGTATGCACTTTTGCCGCCCACTCCGCCAAACTGATCTCATCCGTCGGCGATTCTTCTACTGCTTTTAAAATCGGTTCAAGATACTTATTGTCGGTAGTCGGTAAAAAGTGATGTTCGACTTCTTGCTTTGCAAGCTGGTCCAATAACACTTGTACCAAGCGCTTGTCTTCATCAGTTTGCGCCACATTAATGTCTCGCTGACGAAAGTCCTCAATAATAGATGACACGATTGGAGTCACTTTGATCAAGCTCGTTTTAGTTGGAAAATGCGCCGTCAATTCAGGGGCAATATTCAAAGAACAATATTCGATTGGCTTACGGTTGTAGCTAGTGTGACGAATTCCGGCGGGAACCCAAATAGCAAGATGTGGAGGTGCTAGAAATCTTGTGTCTTCTGCATCCATCTCCAGAATCCCACCGCTGATCAGTTGCACTTGCCCCCAAGGGTGGCTATGAATTCGTGTTTCTGTATTAGAGAGAAACGCTTCGAAATTCATAAATACATCTGATGGCGCACGATCGATTGATAAGGAGGGGTGAAGATTTCTGGCGCTCTTTTTCAAAATTGTCTTCCTATCGCTTACGATGTCTTTTAAGAGATACTTTTTATTATAAAGACCTGCCAGACTAGCGCCATCAATAATTGTGCTATAGGGTTCTCATGATTTATTTACTTCCGTTTTTCACCGTTATGATTTGGGGTGGTAACTCAATTGTGAACAAGATGGCTGCGAGCGCCATTGAACCAAGTGCGATGAGTTTCTACCGTTGGTTTGTCGCAATGGTACTCCTAACGCCATTTTGCCTGCCTGCAATCATCAAACAACGACACATTATTCGACCTTACTTAGCTAAGTTGGCGTTTCTTGCGTTACTTGGTATGGTTCTCAACCAGTCACTTGGATACTATGCCGGTTTAACAACAACGGCCTCTAATATGGCCCTGATCACCTCTTTAGTTCCTTTGATCAGTGTGTTTTTAAGTGTCCCATTGCTCGGTAAATCTATATCAATGTTAAGTATCGTCGGTGGTGTCATTTCGCTCGGCGGCTTGGCATTTATGCTTGGTCACGGTGATATCACTTACTTTTTACATCAAGACTTAACGCAAGGTGACAGCTTAATGCTCGTTGCTGCCATGGTATACGCGGCTTATTGTGTTCTGCTAAAGCGCTGGAAAATGCCATTCAGTAGTTTGACTCTGGTTTACATGCAGGGCTTCTTTTCTGTTTTGATGCTCACACCACTTTGGCTCTCTAGTGAGCAACTGTTACCAAGCCAAGACGCGCTACCATTAATCGCTTATGCTGGTATTGCTGCTTCCATTTTCGCGCCGCTGATGTGGGTCAAAGCGATTGATTCAATTGGTGCTGATTCAAGTGCTATGTTCATGAACCTAATGCCTGTGGTTTCCGTCATACTTGCTTCAACACTAATTGGTGAGAAAATTTACGCTTACCACATTATTGGTGGGTTGTTAGTCATCTCTGGCGTTATCTTGTCGCAAATAAACGTAAGACAGAGAAAACCATTATCCAATTCTGAGATTGCCTCTACCGCCAATTAACATCTACACCCCAAGCCACAGAACTACGCTGTGGCTTGTCACTTCCAGCGTTCGAATAAAAGTTAATATTTTGTTTCATTCGCTATTCCCGAAAATTCATCTTGCTGCTAAATTGGGAAAACAATAACCCATCAAGGAAAGACAGATGAGCAGTGGTCAAAGAGACATTACCCTTCGCTTTTTAGCAGAACCCAGCGACGTAAATTTTGGCGGAAAAGTGCACGGCGGCGCCGTAATGAAATGGATCGACTTGGCAGCGTACGCCTGCTCTGCAGCGTGGAGTGGTAAATATTGCATTACCGCATATGCTGGCGGCATTCGGTTTGTTGCGCCGATTCATGTCGGCAACTTAGTCGAAGTTAGCGCGAAAGTCATTTATACCGGACGAAGCTCAATGCACATTGCGATTGACGTGCAAGCCAGTGATCCAAAGCAAATGAAAAACAGACTCACCACTCACTGTATCGTTATCATGGTTGCTGTAGATGAAAACGGAAAACCAACCGATGTACCGAAATGGATTCCAGAGTCAGATGAAGACAAAGCCTTAGAGCAATCCGCGATCCGTCTTATGAACATGCGTAAAGAGATTGGGGAAGAAATGGAAGCACACGTTAAATATCTCAAGTAACTGGCATCCGTTAAGAACACTATTAAGTACCTCAACGTTACCCAGACCCAGAGTGTGGAGCAACATCATGGTTTTGCCATTTGTTTCACGCTCGCCCTTCTCTGTCATAAATCCTTCACCTAGCTTTGCTTAAATCCATCCATTATTTTAGAGTTGGATAGAGTTTGGATCTTGAGACTAAAAGAAACGACCTTAAGTGAAGAGACGTTGACCAATTTAAAAGCGGTCGAGTACCAGTGGGTGAGAACCATGTACGTCGAGGGGTATAACGAAACAGAAATTAATCATTACATTCAAACTTGCTTTGGCGGTGACGTTACCTTTGCTAATCTATTTCGTCGCGTCGCACTGCAGCAAGAAAGTTTGTACACGCTGCTTCAATACGTTGGATGCGCACCTTCCAGCCGAGAGTTTTAATCTCTTCCTTCCCTACCTCAATTTAGCTTTTTACTAAGCTCTAGTTATTTATGTGAAGTGCTACGCAGGGCATTATTCAAGCCCTGTGTAATCCATTGCAAAGCCGCTAATCTCTATCTACTTATTGCACAATTGCCTTTAACAGGCATAAAAAAACCTGAGTCTAAACTCAGGTTATGGTTACAAAAACTGTTAGTGATTGAATCGTAAGGAACTAAGCTAACAGCCAGCTATGCGTAACGCCAATAAAAGCCAAGATATTACTGATCGGCGGCCAAACCAAAATTGTAATATCCGTGCTAAGTATAAGGGCGACCATGTGGTCGCCCTTTTCTAGTTATTCTTATCAATCTCAGACCACAAGAGATTATCCTTTCACACCACCAGCGGTTAGACCACCAACCAACCAGCGCTGCGCAAGTAAGAATACGGCAGTGATTGGCACTGCTGAAAGTACAGCAGCTGCGGCAAAGTCACCCCACAAGTAGTTTTGTGGATATAGGTATTGCTGCATACCCACTGCAAGTGTGTACGAGTCTACATCAGAAAGCAGTAGTGACGCTACAGGAACTTCACCAATTACCATGATGAACGACAATATGAAGACTACCGCTAGGATTGGCACAGACAGTGGCAGCAATACCAAACGGAATGCTTGCCATGGTGTAGCACCATCAAGAGCCGCTGCTTCTTCTAGAGACGAGTCAATACTTTCGAAGTAGCCTTTAATGGTCCAAACGTGCAGTGCGATACCGCCTAAGTAAGCGAAGATCAGACCGCCATGCGTGTTCAGACCAAGGAAAGGAATGTACTGACCCAGTTTGTCGAACAACGCGTACAGAGCAACCAGTGCCAACACCGCAGGGAACATCTGGAAGATCATCATCGCTTTAAGAATGGTGTTCTTACCTTTGAACTTCATACGAGCAAACGCGTAAGCCGATGTGGTTGATAGCGCCACGATTAGGATTGCAGAAATACCACCCACTTTTACCGAGTTCCACAGCCATGTCATTACTGGGAATGGTGGCGGTGTAACTGTACCGTCTGGATTAGTCACCGAGAAACCTAATGCCAATTTCCAGTGATCAAGTGTTGGGTTGTCTGGGATCAGGCTACCCGTTGCAAAGTTACCTTCACGGAATGAAATCGCGATGATCATCAGTAAAGGGAAAATAATCAGTGCCAAGAATGCCCACATTGCAATATGAGTAGCCCAAACACGATACTTTAATGACTTACCTTGTACCATTGCCATTGTAATTTCTCCTTAGTCCTGAGCTACTTTAGTTACGCGTAGGTTGATAAGTGCCAATGCGCCAACCAATAGGAAGATAAGCGTTGCTACTGCACTTGCTAGACCGAAGTCTTGACCACCAGCACCTTCGAATGCGATTCGGTAGGTGTAACTTACTAGCAGGTCGGTGTAACCCGCAGGCTCTGATGTACCAATCATGTTTGGACCACCGCCAGTCAACAACTGGATAAGTACGAAGTTGTTGAAGTTAAATGCAAAACTCGCGATCAACAATGGTGTTAACGGCTTCAACATCATTGGTAGTGTGATACGTGTGAAGTTCGTGACAAAGTTCGCACCATCAATTGCTGATGCTTCATAAAGATCATCAGGAATCGCTTTTAGTAAGCCCATACACAAAATCATCATGTAAGGGAAACCAAGCCAAGTGTTCACAATTAAGATCATGGTTTTCGCCATGAACGGGTCAGAGAACCAAGCCGGGCTAATGCCGAACAAGCCTTCCAACAACATGTTGATCTCACCAAAGCTTTGGTTAAACAAACCTTTAAAGATCAAGATAGAAATAAACGCCGGAACTGCATAAGGCAGGATTAGCAACAAACGGTAAACTGAGCGACCTTTAAGTGCTTCCCACTGAACCACACTGGCAAGGACAAGACCAATAACAAGCGTAAACAATACGGTTAGCGCAGAGAAAACAATGGTCCAGATAAAGATACTGATAAACGGCTCTTTGATACCATCATCTTTCCAAACACGCTCAAAGTTGTGGGTACCAATGTTCACCACGAAACCTGGTGACACTGTGCTGCCAACAAATTGACCGTTTTCATCGACAGGCTGGTAGTAACCTACTTCCATATTTGGACGTAGCGTTTCTTCAGTCCGGTTGTTGTAAAGCGTTTCACCATCTTCTTGTAATGTGTACAAAGGCACAACTGCAGCAAATTTGCGCAGCCCACTCATACGGATATCATCACCGCTTGGCAAATGTAAATCGACACTGCTCAACGCACTGCGGTTCTTAACAATCGCCTTGATTGATTCTTTTTCACCCGTCACTTCTTCAATTGGTGAAAGATCAAACTCCGATGCTGAAAGGTTATCAAGCTGAAAAGTCGGGCTTGCAAGTAGCTCACCATCTTTTTCAACCACAAGTTGATGGCCTTGCTCCGTTTTATACAAAGTGAACGGGTAGCTATCACCACTTTGGTAAGTTCGGTCCAAAAGTACGTTCTGAGCGCGATCAAAAGAGAGTTGGTTCTTCGCGCTATAGTTGGTAAACGCCAAACCTATGGTGTACGCCAAAGGAAAAAGAATGAAAAGGATCATCCCTGCTATACCAGGGTAGATGTAACGGTGTGCGTACGTCTTTTTGCTACCAAAGATGAACAACGCTAAAGCGGTAAGAATGAGCGTAAGTAGTGCAAACGCAATCTCACCGCGAGAATACATAAGGATTGTTGCGTAGCCATTGATGATGCCGACTGTGCCTAAAAGTGACCATTTCATGAACACTTTTTTGCTGCTCGGAAGGCTGGCTTCTGGTGCTGTCATAGCATTTGTACCTTGAACTGACTGCATAGGGAACCTGCTAGCGAATATAGAATAAATATAGAAAAGTAAGGAGGAGTTGCCTCCTCCTTAAAAAGGTCTTACTTAATTATTTAGTCATTTGTTTTTCTGCATCTGCAAGAGCAGCATCGACAGTTTGACGACCGTCAACTACGTTGATGATTGCGTTCTTAGCCGCACCCCAGAATGCGTTCATTTGAGGGATATTTGGCATGATTTCGCCGTTCATCGCATTGTCCATTGTTGCTGCGATACGAGTATCTGAATCTAGCTCACGTTGGAACGAGTTAAGTGCTACCGCACCTAGAGGCTTATCGTTGTTAACCATACGTAGGCCATCGTTTGTTAGTAGGTAGTTCTCAATGAACTCAACTGCTAGGTCTTTGTTTGGAGACGCAGTGCTGATACCAGCCGTTAGAACACCAACGAATGGCTTAGAAGATTGACCTTGGAACTTAGGTAGCGTAGTCACGCCGTAGTTAACGCCAGACTTCTCAATGTTGCCCCAAGACCATGGACCGTTGATAGTCATCGCTGTTTTGCCTTGGTTGAACGCAGACTCAGACACTGAGTAATCCATATCCGCAGAGATTACGCCTTTATCAACTAAGCCTTTTACGAAGCTCATTGCGTCTTTAACGCCTTCTTTCGCGATACCAGCGTCTTTAACATCGTAACCTTCAGAAGTGTATTTAAACGCGTAGCCGCCATCAGCCGCCATTAGTGGCCAAGTGAAGTACGGTTCTTTTAGGTTCCACATGATTGCAGACTTGCCGTCTTTTTTAAGTTTTGCATCTAATGCTGCAACCTCTTCCCAAGACTTTGGTGGGTTTGGAACTAGGTCTTTGTTGTAAATTAGAGATAGAGACTCAACCGCAACTGGATAGCCGATCAATTTACCGTCGTAACGTACTGCATCCCAAGCGAAATCAACGATACCTTCTTGAATATTCTTAGAAGGTTTAATTTCTGCTAGCAGGCCAGCTTCTGCGTAACCACCGAAACGGTCGTGAGCCCAGAATACGATATCAGGACCGTCGCCAGTCGCTGCAGTTTGAGGGAATTTGTCTTGAAGGCCATCTGGGTGAGCCACAGTCACTTTAATGCCTGTGTCTTCTTCAAATTTCTTACCAACTTCAGCAAGGCCGTTGTAGCCTTTATCACCGTTGATCCAGATAGTAAGTTGTCCTTCTTCGATGGCAGCATTAGCACCAAAAGAACCCAAAGCAACAAGAGTACCTAGTGCTACAGCGCTTAACTTTTTCATGTTCGTATCCTTTTTATATTTTTGATGTAGGGCTAGTCCATTGAGGTTCAGCCGTATTTCGACATATATCATCTGAAATAATCCAATATGTCTCATCCTCCTAATCCCTACGCCCTTACAATTATGACGTATTTTCGTGATCTAAATCGCCAAGGGTAAGAGACTCAAATCACAAAATGGATAGTTCCTGTGATCGGTTTCAACTTTAGGTGGTGCAATAATGTGATTTCCGACCAACTGCTTTCTTCCTCCTCCTTTTTTACTCCTCCCTTTCTACTCCCCCTACAATTATTTCTATTAGGAGGATGTCGCACTACGCACAATCTTAGAAACTGCAGTCATCCAAGAGTGGATGGTAAGAACCCTTTCCCAGCAGTGCCTACGTATTAGGAAAAAGATTTGCTGGTTTTGCATTGCCAGACGAGTGGAATGTCATTATTAGTGTTGTTTGTGGTAATTATTTCACGGGGGAGACAATACGAATAATGTGGGGGAGAGAAACTCGTACTTGGCTATGATGGGTAGCACTTCTATTCAGGACATTTTATTGAAGTGCTACCCTACTTTTCTTACCAACCGCAATAACTTACCGATTCCTACTGTTACTGCTCGCTAGATAATTCATATAATGATGAGCGGTGAATAATAAAAAATTGATCGAGGACGAGCTACATGGCGAGTGTCACGTTAAAAAATGTTTGTAAAGCGTATGGCGACGTACTGATTTCTAAGAACGTAGACCTAACAATCAACGAAGGTGAATTTGTTGTTTTTGTAGGTCCATCAGGTTGTGGTAAATCTACCCTTTTACGTTGTATTGCCGGTCTTGAAGACATTACTTCAGGTGATTTGTATATTGGTGACCAGCGCATGAATGACGTCGAACCATCCAAACGTGGTGTTGGTATGGTATTCCAGTCTTACGCTCTTTACCCGCACCTTAACTTATATGACAACATGTCATTTGGCTTGAAACTAGCAAAAGCAGACAAAGCAGAAATCGACAAGCGTGTTGAACAAGCAGCAGAAATCCTACAACTAGGCCACTTGCTTGAGCGCCAACCAAAAGCACTTTCTGGTGGACAGCGTCAACGTGTGGCGATTGGCCGAACATTGGTATCGCAGCCAAATGTATTCCTTCTAGACGAGCCACTATCAAACTTGGATGCGGCACTGCGTGTAAACATGCGTGCACAAATTACTAAGCTACAACGCCAACTTGGTTGTACCATGATCTACGTAACGCACGATCAGGTAGAAGCGATGACAATGGCAGATAAAATCGTTGTACTAGACGGCGGTTATGTATCGCAAGTTGGTAAGCCGCTTGAGCTTTACCATTACCCACAAAACCGCTTTGTAGCTGGCTTTATCGGTTCTCCGAAAATGAACTTCATGAGCGTATTCATTGATGAAGTAGAAGCAGAGCGCGTCAAAGTTCAACTATCTAACGGCGTATCTTTCTGGATTCCGGTGGATGGTACAACAGTTAACCGCGGCGACCGAATGTCTTTAGGCATTCGCCCTGAGCACCTATTATCCGCTTCTGAAGCTGATGCAAGTATTCACGGTGAAGTGATGATTGTTGAGAAGCTAGGTAACGAAACTCAAGTATACCTAAACCTAGAAGGTGCGGACGCCGACGTTATTTTCCGTCAGCCTGACACGCTTGCAGTCGACACTGGCGATAAAATCGAGATCGGTATTCCAGCTCATCGTTGTCACCTGTTCCACAGTGATGGTCGCGCATGCCGCCGCCTATACAAAGAAAACGGCGTAGAAGTCGAATAATTCATTCGTCCTTACTCAAAAAAATCCCTCTCAAGTGAGAGGGATTTTTTTATCTTAATAAATATCAGCAATTCGATACTAAATCATTAATCGTGAACGAATCAAATCACCCGTTTCTTCTACCCTCACATAAACCATTGTCTTTGTACTGATACTTCATTTTTAATACTTTTCCTCATTCCTCATAAGTAAGTACCAGCTTTTTCCTAACCCGCCAAACTTAGCCAAAGGGCTAAATATCATTCTTATTTCCACTTACCTCAACAAAGCAAATTTTTACACTTATCAACGAAATTACACGTGACAAAAAACTCAGCAGCATTCCACAGAATGCTCTGTGCACTAACTACTAATAACGTTCACGACACGGCAATTGGGGAAGACACCCAAGGGCGGTAGCGTGTCAGAAGGGAAACTGAGTCATGAAACAAAAAGGACTTATCCGCTCTCATGAGATGGAGTTCGCTTTTTTATATCGCATCTCAGATCTTGCTGTCATCGTCTCTTTTATGCTGCTTTTAGTGTTCAAAGACATGAATACTGCGATGGGGAAAGATTACGTCATATTGGCTTTCGTTGGAGGCATCTCCTTTCTATTTATGGCAGAAAGCGGCAATCTGTATCGCTCTTGGCGAACCAGTTCGTTTAAAGAGCAGATGTTTATTGTCTGTGTTTCTTGGGCGGTGACTTCTGCACTTATCTTTATTGTGCTGTATTTTTCTGAAGTCCATACCTTATTTGATAACACAATTTTAGCGCTGTGGTTTGCGATTACGCCCGCTCTGCTCTTAGCATGGCGAGTAACATTCCGTACCGGATTAGCCTATTTGAGAAAAAAAGGATTCAACACTCGCACTGCGATCATCATCGGCCAAACTCCTCACGGCATTACCCTAGCTAACGAAATTCAAAACCACACAGAACACGGTGTTCTTTTTGATGGCTTTTACGACGAACGATCTTCCGACAGATTGCCAAATTCTGATTATCCTATTAAAGGAGCTGTTGACCACGCCCTTGAGCGAGCTAAAAAAGGGGAAGTAGATTACGTCTATATCGCGATGCCAATGCACGCAAAAGAACGCATTGCGTCACTTCTTAACCAATTCTCAGATACCACCGCAAATACGTATCTGATTCCCGACTTCTTCACTTATAACCTTTTACATTCTCGTTGGGCGCAGATCGGCCAAGTTCAAACACTAAGTGTCTTTGATACACCTTTTGCTGGAATTTCTTCTTGGGTAAAACGGTTTGAAGACATCTTGTTTTCGAGCATTATTTTGGTCTTAATCGCCCCTATTCTATTCGTCATTGCGATCGGCATTAAGGCAACTTCTAAAGGCCCTGTCATCTTTAAACAACATCGGTACGGTCTTGATGGACGCAAGATTGAAGTCTGGAAGTTCCGTTCAATGACAACCATGGATCAAGGTTCCAACGTGAAACAGGCGACAAAGAACGATCCTCGTATTACGCCTTTTGGCGGATTTCTGCGTCGCACCTCTTTGGACGAACTGCCTCAATTTATCAATGTACTGCAAGGGACCATGTCTATTGTCGGCCCACGCCCTCATGCCGTGGCACACAATGAAGAATACCGTCAGATCGTGGATCGCTACATGCTACGTCACAAAGTAAAACCAGGCATTACTGGCTGGGCGCAGATTAATGGTTATCGCGGCGAAACCGACACCTTAGAAAAAATGGAAAAGAGGGTCGAGTTTGATTTGGATTACATCCACCATTGGTCGGTTTGGATGGACATCAAAATCATCTTTATGACCGTTTTCAAAGGCTTCACTGGTGCTAACGCTTACTAAGGTTAAGATTATGAAGAAACTGACAATGGCAATAGCATTAAGTCTGTTTTCTACTGACTTGCTCGCAGAACCGATGGCTTACCAAACCGAGTCTGGTATAGAGTTGATTCCCCTCGTAAAAACTTTCTACGAGGGAGATGACAACATCAATAAAGCGGAAAAATCCGGCAATGTAGAATCGGTCAATATTTGGGGTATAGAACCAAGCTTACTAGCACGTATAGAACGGAATCGCTATCGCGCAGATATTTTATATAAGTTAAAAGCTGGCTTTTCATCTGACGATCGCAACGACTTCGACGACCACACTTTTCAGTTTTCCAACTTTTTCGAATTTAATCATCGTCATCGTTTAGTGGTTGATTACCGTTTTCGCGCCCAGCATGAAGTTCGAGGAGAAGATATTACCGAAGGTAATGGTAGCGCAATCGACTCACCAATAGAGTTCAACCGTAACGATGTAAAAACCAATTATGTCTTTGGATCTAACGGTGCCAAAGGCAGACTCGAATTCGGTTTAGGCTATAGTGATAAAACCTATCAAAACTATCGTGACGGCTTGCCTGGTCGCCCAAACGCTAAAACTAAATACAACGATTTTCGAGCTCCCAATGCACATTTGGAGTTCTATTTAAGAGCGACGCCAAGAACCTATTGGTTAGTCGGAACAAACCAAATCGTAACCGAGTATCAGCACCGAAATTCTGCGCAGCCATCGAAAGATAACAACACCAGTTTCTATTACACCGGTGCCGAATGGGAAGTCACAGGAAAAACCAAAGGCATCGCTCGACTCGGTTATCAAATCAAAGATTTTGACAGCGCTCAACGAGAGACATTTAAAGGCTTTAGTTGGGATATCGGCTTTGAATGGTTGCCTCAAGAACAAACTCTAGTCAGCGTGAAAACCACTCAAGCGGCGGTTAACCCCGATCAAGATGGCGATTACAACCTACAAACTCGTTACCGACTGAACCTCAAGCACGATTGGAATAGTTACCTTGCAACTCGCTTAGGTGCTGTTTATCAACAAGATGATTACACGGGAATCTCCAGAAACGACGATCGGTACACTCTATCTTTTGGTATCGATTATCAGATCAAACGTTGGATACAGCTGCAAGCCGATTGGCAATACCAAGATAAAAACTCTAGCCGATCGGGTTATAGCTTCGAACAAAACATTTGGACTTTAAGCGCACAGTTTTCTCTGTAAAAAGGATTATTAATGAAGGCATTCATCAAATTCATGAGTGTAGCGTTGTTGCTATTTAGCACTTTGGTCAACGCTGACTCAAACGAGGAAGATTACTTACTCGATACTGGCGATACCATTTCCGTGCAGGTCTATGGTGAAGAAGATCTTACGATTAAAAATATTCTAATAACGTCAGATGGCTATTTTGATTACCCCTACCTTGGCCGAATCAAAGCAATCAAAAAAACACCAAAACAACTCAAGTACGAAATAGAAACGGGCTTAAAAGGCGATTATCTCATCAATCCAAAAGTGATGGTCACCATCAATAACTTTCGTCTGTTTTACGTTAATGGCGAAGTCAGGAAACCTGGTGGATTTGAGTACCGTCCAGGGTTAACCATAGAGAAGGCCATCGCTCTAGCAGGTGGCTTGACCGACAGAGCCTCACGCAAAGGCATTAACCTCACCAAGCATAAAACAGGTCAAACGATGGAAGGGGTCAGTATGCACCGCAACGTTGAACCTGGTGACATTGTATTTATTGACCAGAGCTTCTTTTAAGTGACAGGGAATCAAATGAACGGGACTCATCCAAATAATCTCCAGATGAACAAAGTAGAACTGATTCGTTTTGGCCATCACTTCAAAGCGATTAAAAAGAATTGGCTAAGCATCGCAGCATTCACGCTTCTGTTCTCATTAACTTGTACTTGGTATATCTACTCCAAAGCATCGATATACCAAGCTACAGCTACGCTACTCATCCAAGAGGAGCAAAAAAGCGCCCTTTCAATCGAGGAAGTATATGGCGTCGACACGACAAAAAAAGAGTACTTTCAAACGCAAATCGCCATTTTAAAATCGAATCATATTGCAGATAAGGTCATTAGAGAGCTGAACCTTACCCAATTACCTGAATTCACAAGCTCAGGGGGGTTAAATAAAAAAATCGACCAAATAAAGTCGATTCCTTTTGTTCAAGACCTACTGAATGTGGCACCAAGCCCAAAAGAAACCGCCCAGTTTTCAGAGTCCTATTATCAGGCACTTCAAGCTTTCAGAAGTAAACTCGATATTGAGCCAGTACGTAACACCCAATTAGTCAGAATTCGCTTTCGTTCTATCGATCCTAAGCTTGCGACGACAATCGCCAACGCGGTCGGCCAAGCCTACATTGACGCAAATTTTGAAGCCAAATTGGTCGTTACACAAAATGCGGCTACTTGGTTGACAAATAACTCTCAAAAATTGGAGGAGCGATTACGTAACTCGGAGCAAGCGCTGCAAGAATTCTTGTTAAAAGAAGGGTTGATCGATATAAACGGTATTGATGAAATTTACGCAAATGAGCTAGAAGAACTCACTCGCAAGCTGAATATCGCTGTTAATAAGCGTATTGAAGCGCAGACGTTAATCCAACTGTTACGACGTAAATCTTCGCAAAGTTTAGACAGCTTGTTGTCAATTGATGAATTCGCTAATCAAGCGCAAATCCGCGATCTAAAATTGTCGGAAGCACAGGCAGCCAAAAATCTCTCTGAACTGGCACAGCGCTACGGACCTAAGCATGATCGAATGATTCAGGCGAAAGCACAGCTTGCTGAAATTCAATCAAGAACCCAGCAACTCATCCGGGACATTTCCTTCAGTAAGCAACAAGACCTTCTTGCTGCAAAAGCGCAAGAGGACATGCTTCGAGCAGAACTCGATAACAAAAAGTCAGACTTCCAATCGTTAGGGTCACAAAAAGCGCGTTACGAACAGTTAAAACGCGAGGTTGAATCCAATAAGGCACTCTATGAAGCGTTCTTAAATCGTGAGAAAGAGACCAACGCCACCAGCGACTACAAGAATGTCACGGCTCGCTTTACTGATAAAGCCATCATTCCTCTATTCCCGGTGGCACCACAACGAATCAAACTGGTACTGATTGCCACCTTTTTTGGCTTTGCCATTGCTTGCGCTCTGGTCATCATCTTAGAAACGATGCGAGAAGTTATCCGAAGCACAACCGATGTGCAGGAAAAACTTGGTGTTACGTGTTTAGGTGTGATTCCTATGGTCAAAAAACGCAATTTGCGTAAAAACGGCGTCAGTTATACCGCGTATTTAGATGATGAAGAAAAGCTATTTAGTGAAGCTTGCCGCTCCGTCAGAACCTCGCTTCTGCTCAGATTAACCAACACGAAGCAAAAGATATTGCCCTTTACCTCTGCTATTCCAGAAGAAGGAAAAACATCGACCAGTATCAATATGGCGGTGTCGTTTTCAAAAATGGAAAAGGTGTTGATCATCGACTGCGATTTACGTCGACCTTCCATCGCAAAGCGATTCGGTATTGCTGAATCAAGCCCTGGCTTAACGCATATCCTGACGATGGATACGCCAATCAAAGATTGTGTTACACATATAAAAGAAGCCAACTTAGATGTATTACCGGCCGGCCTAATTCCGCCAAACCCACAGGAATTACTGGCTTCTGATCGCTTTAAAAAGTTGATCGAACATTTTCAAAATAAGTATGACCGGATCATTATCGATACACCACCCCTACTGTCAGTGAGTGACGCACTTATTCTTGGTCAGTATGCCAATGGTCTGATCACCGTCATTCGCTCAGAATCAACAAAATCATCACTGGTTAACCTTGCGTTATCTAAACAAATACAACACTCAGTTCCATCTCTTGGCGTCTTAATCACACAAGCCAAGGCCAAGGAAGGAGAGACGCTTTATGTCCAGAAATACGCCTACTAACGTAAACCTATCTTGGTACCAAACGTTGAAAAGCCAAGAACAGCCGGTATTGATCTATCAAATGGGCAAAGTAGGTTCGAGTGCATTAGAGCATTCCATTCCTAACTCGATTCACTTGCACGACCTTATGACCGTCGATGCGCAAAAACAAATATCCCCCGTTAGAGCGCAATTGCATAAGCCTCAGATCAATGCGTTAAAGCGACGACTAAAGCGTATAACGATGAGCCATATGTTAAAGCGCAAGAAAAAAGTTCGAATTATCTCGCTGGTGCGTGAACCGATCGGACGAAATGTCTCAATGTTCTTTCAAGCACTTCCTTTTTGGATGGCGGACAAATATCTAAAGGATGACAGCGCAATACGTACCGAACGACCGCAATTACTCCAAGAAGCATTTGATAAGCACATGAATCATCAATATGCGCTGCAGTGGTTTGACAACGAGATCAAACAACTAACAGGGATTGATGTGTTTAACGAGTCTTTTAATCACGAAGTAGGCTATCAAACATACCATAACAATAACTTCTCGCTGTTGGTCATTCGAAGTGACAAGCTAACAAAGGCTAACTCCGCAGTTGAAGACTTTTTAGGCTACCCCGTGGATGTTGTTTATGAAAATCAATCAGACAACAAATGGTACTCGCCACTAATGAAAGAATTCAAAACGCAATTTCAACCTACACCCGAGTACGTTGAAGAAATGCTGAATTCTAAATTGACGAAGCACTTTTTCTCAAATGCAGAAATCACCGACCTTAAACAGCAATATCTGACCAATTAATCATGAAAACCAAGATTCTACATATTATCAATGATCTTTCTCAGAACGGCGGTGCTCAGAAGTTCTTAGTCGACCTTGTTTTAGAACATAAGCCTGAATACGAAATCAAAATTTTGGTCTTGTGTGATGAAAATGATTACTTACCAATGCTATCCGCCCAAGGCATAGAGTGTTTTAACTGGCGCACATTGCCATTGAGTGAGAAATTCTCTTTGCTGCGTTGGCCGGATGTCGTTCACGGGCACCTCTACCCTTCCATTTACCTAGCGCTATTGGCGGTAGGTAAAAAACGAATCCAGACTGAGCACTGTTCTTATAACCGTCGACGTGACTATCCGCTGTTTAAGTTCATGGAATACGTCTTATATTGGGGCCACGACTTGACAGTCAGTATTAGTGAAAAAGTACAAGATGAACTGGTGAAGTTCATGCCTCGCTACCAACACAAATATCACGTGGTGCACAATGGCGTTGATTTAAAAAGGTTTTCTATGACGCCAAGATGCGCCAGCCACCTAATCGACAAACCAGTTATCAAGATTGGAATGGTGGGCCGACTTCACCAACATAAGGATCATGAAACGCTTATCCAAGCACTTATCCATTTACCAAGACGATACGAACTCCACCTTGCGGGAGATGGAGAAAAAAAATCGTCACTGCAAGAATTGGCAACAAAAATCAACGTCGCGCAACGTGTTCACTTTCATGGCGTAGTTTCTGACGTTCCAGCCTTTTTGAACGACATGGATATTTACGTGCAATCGTCGCACGTCGAAGGCTTTGGCTTGGCGGCGGTTGAGGCCATGGCAGCAGGCTTACCCGTATTATCATCGGACGTACCTGGTTTGGATGACGTCACCGGACGTGCCGAATATTTATTTCAAGTTGGTAACGCCACTGAACTGAGCCAAAAAGTCCTCCAGCTGTGTGAAAGTGTTGAGCGGTACGACGCTGCAAGTCAATACTCAGTCAATAGGGCCTCTCTCTACACCATCGATAAATTTCGTGAAGGTTACTATGGAATCTACCAGCAGCTTTGCGCCAACAAATAGTTCCGCGCCATCGAGCCATCGCGCCTCATTGCTTGCAGCATGCCTATTAGTATTGTTCTTTATTCCAATGAAGTTTCGTGCTGGAGGAATAGCGCTAGCCCCATCTGACATCGCAAGCCTTTTGTCTATTGGTTTTACTGCATTAGTGGTATTGGAAGGAAAAGCTGAAAAACTCATGCATCCCTGTATGGGGTTCCTCGTATTGTTCACTGGGTATGTGTTCATAAATGGTCTGCTAAATCGCGTCCCTTTAATGCCGCTAGTTATAGAAACTGTGCAATGGTTAGCGATTTTGTGCCTACTGAGCCTAATGTACGCCTATGGCGTGTTTGATGACGAACGGGTAATGGTATATTTCACGTATCTGTTGTTTTTCATCTGTACGCTCGTTGCCTTATGGCACTTTGCTCAGGGCTATCAAAGCGGGTTTAAGTTACTCGGGGTAAGTAAATACGGGTTCGGTGTACTGTGCTCACTACTGTACCTTTATCGAGATAAAATTCGCGCTTTCCACCTTTTGATGCTCGTAGCTTTAGTATTACTGGTGTTGTCACAAGAAAGAAAAGCGCTACTTGGTTTTTGTCTGCTTTTCTTCTTTGACCAACTGCTCGTAAAAAACTTAATGAGAAAATCGCTCAGCGAAACGTACACGTGGACGATTTTATTAGCCTTAAGCTTTATTGTGTTTACTGCCGTCACAACCACACTCTACGTTGGGTTTGAAACGCTAGCAGACACATTGGAAATAACCCAAGAAGACGTCTTATTTGCCAACCAAAGTGAAGCCCGCTGGGTATCGAATCTTCATAGAAAACTTTTACTTGCCAATGGGCTAGATATTTTACTTCAACACCCAGTGTTAGGTGTCGGCGCGAAAATGTTACCCAACTTTATGATCAGTTACTTTAACTATGATGAGCTGGCGATCTACACCCACAACTTTGTGTTAGATACCGCAATTGAATACGGATTACTTGGTATCGGTCTGCTGTTTGGTGGTTATTTTCTTTTTATTCGCTTTTGCTTCCGTAGTCTTAATGAAAACAGAAAAAGCCTATTACTTGCGATATACGCCCTCATCATGGTGTTTTTCGTTGCGGTAAACACCACCATAATTTTAATACTCTTATTACCCGTCATGATCAGCATGAGCAACGACTCAAGGGCCATTGCTCATACTTTTCCGGTAAACCATCACCACGAATATGAATAATCAAGGATAGGATAGATGAAGTATTCAATCTCTCGACAATTTGAAAAGAACCGAGAACTCCAAGCTGATAATTTTGTTTTAGTTTACCAAATGGGCAAAGTTGGCTCCTCATCAATTGAGCACACGCTAGGGGAGAAAAATATCCCGAGCTATCACATCCACACCTTTGATGATCACGAAGAATTTCACATGTATCACAATAAAAAAGACGTGAGTAAATTCTTCGACTTCCGAAACCGCGCACTCTATCGCTTAGTGCTCAAGCAGCGAAAACGTATCTTACAAAAACGCGAGCAGATTAAAATCGTTACGCTGGTCCGCGATCCAATCGCAACTGTCTTTTCTCGCTTCTTTCAAGATCTCCATTTGCAATTTATCGAAGGCAAAAAGAACGATGCAATTCACCGAGATATGGAAGTCACGTATCAGCACCTCGAGCATTGCTTTGATAACTATATCAATCTCAACTATTTTGCGGACTGGTTCGACAACGAGTTAAAGCGTAATTTCAATATCGATGTGATGCGCCAAGAGCTGGACAACACTCAACCTTTCTTCACATTCCAGAACGCTCAGGCCAACGTCATGCTAATCAAATGCGAACAGCTCAGTTCTCTTGATAAAGAAATCGGTGAGTTTCTTGAGTTGCAAGACTTCGTGCTGAAAAACAGCAACGAAGCGAAAAACAAGTGGTACTCCAATATCCACCAACACTTTAAGAATCACTACGACTTCTCAAAACTGTTCTATATGTACGATCTTCCCTTGTATCGCCACGTTTATTCAGAGCAAGAGCGTGATGCTTTTAAACACAAATGGATGCAAACACCAGGGACAAAATCATCATGAAGAAAGTGCTCCATGTTACAGAAGCATTTGGAGGTGGCGTTCAAACCGCCCTCTATAGTTATGTTCACTCATCCAGAGACGAGCCTTATCAGCATTTCTTGCTAGCCAGAGCCCGAGAAAACGACTTGACCAATGAGAACAACCACCACATTTTCGTACAGACAAAGTGGGTAGAAGGCGGCTTGCTTCAATTTATTCGCGATGCAAACCACATGATTGCATCACTTGGTCCCGACGTCGTTCATTTGCACTCGAGTAAAGCAGGATTTCTCGGCCGATTTCTAAAGCTTGGCAAGGCACGCTTGGTTTACACACCGCACTGTTATGCCTTCGAACGTGAAGATATCTCAGAGCTTGCACGCCAGATCTATAAAGCACTAGAGAAAGTAAAACTGAGCAAAATTGATGTGGTTGCAGGCTGTAGCCAACGAGAATGTGACCTAGCCATTAGCATTGGTGCGAAACGTGCCGAACTGCTCAACAACTACGTGTCTTATCAAAGTGAAGATCGTATAGAGCGAAACAAGCAAGAAGCGCTGAAGCTCGTTGTACTTGGTCGTGTCGCGCCTCAAAAAGATCCTCAGTTTCTTATCAGCACATTGCAGTTCCTTAATCGGTATGCGCTTAACCGCCCGATAGAGATCACATGGATAGGTGGCGGTGACCACGTACTCGAACAGAAATTACGCACTGAAAATGTGGATGTAACGGGCATGCTGCCTCGCGATGAGGTAGTTGAAAAGCTCAAGGGTTCAGACCTTTATCTACATACTGCAGCATGGGAAGGGATGCCGTTAACCATTCTAGAAGCATCCAAGTTACATCTTCCTATGGTTATTCGGACCATCGGCGCAACCAAAGATCTCAACTACCCGTTTTTAGCGCTCACACCTGAAGAAATGGCCAAGCAGATCGCGCATTGTGTCAATCATTATGAAGAGATTGATTTTCGCCAATATACAGCAGAATTAAACGATGCCTTCAGTGAAGAAAAACAGCGCCTCGCACTCAATAAACTTTACGGTTAAATGCCCCTATGTTTCACACTGTTCAACAAAAATTACTGTTGATGCCCAGCGGTAAAAAAAGCTTGTTATCTACTGGATTAAAAACCGCAATCACGCGTGTGTTGAGTGCGCTATTTGCTTTTTTACTGACTCTGATTGTATCGAAGACCAGTGACGCTTCGACGGCCGGTCAATTTTTCTTTTTATTCAACCTAGTCTCGCTACTCGCTATCGTTTCTCAGCTAGGTTTTGATGTCTCGTTAGTTCGTTACAATGCGATCGCTTTTAATAACAAAGAGAAGCTTGAACAAAGCCAAAACTATAAAACCGCACTTTATCGAAGTATGGCATTTTGCTTGCTCGCCATAGGCGTTTTGTTAGCAGGGTTTAATCTGTTTCCAGAACAGCTAAACCAGACTCAATCACCAATGTATGCGATTACTTTATGCTTGCTTTGCATACCTTTCTTGGTGCTTGCGCAAACCAACAGTCGGGTGCTTCAAGCATGTAGAAAAGTCGTATCATCTCTGTTTGCGTTGCAGCTTGGGGTAAGCATGTTGATGGTCATTTTTGTCTTTGCCCTAGACTATATCGGTCAGCAAAATATCAACAATCTAATGACCGCACTGCTTTTAGCGAGCATAGGTGTCGCGGTCATATCTAGTGCCAATTGGCTTGGCTCAGATCAATATCAAACATCGGCTTTCGTACCAAACAAAAAAATGGTCTCTTCTGCCAAGCAAGTCTGGGTTGGCAGTATCTTCACGAATGTTCTTCAATGGGGAAGCCTTGTTATTACGGGCTTTTTTATCTCAACAGCGGAACTCGGTTTGTTAGCCGCAGCCCAACGTACATCACTACTGATTGGCTTCGTGCTGATTACCATTAACTTTGTGGTCGCCCCGATGTTTGCCTCTCTCTACAAAGAGCGTCAAATGCGTAAACTGCAGAACCTGAGCCGCTTGGCGTGCCGAGCCAATGTTGGTTTAGCGATTGTACCCGTAATTATTTGCACCCTCTTCCCCGAGTTTGTAATGCAGTTTTTTGGTGAGGAGTTTCTCGCCGCGGCGCCACTATTAGTCGTCCTTTCTCTGGGGCAGTTAGTCAATGTTGCGACTGGTTCAGTAGGTTTTTTATTATTAATGAGTGGTCATGAGAGAACCATGAAATACATTACAATTTCCTCCGGTACGGTGTCCATCTGCCTACTTGTTACGCTTTGCCAAATGTTTGGGGTGATTGGTGCAGCGTGGGCAATGGCAATTGGCATGGCTATCCAGAATTTAGCTGCACTGTACTTTGTAAAACGTTACTTAGGCTTCTTTCCAATAGGTTAATTATGGCTTTAATACTGGCACGCACGAGTTTTGTTTTAGTCCTGATGTTAACCGCTTCACTTTCTTTGTGGAAAAGCTCTGACCTACACCATACCGCTTACCTGCAAATGGAAACCTACTTAGGCGGATCGAGTACGCTTCACTTTACTTTCAGTTTATTGATCGGCTTTTTATCGGTCTTCACGTTCCCTTCTCTGGTGAGCTCGAATAAAACCGACTTTTTTGGGATTCGTCTTTTGCTACTGCTGCTAGCTATCGTTTCAATGGAAGAAATAAGCCAACTTTTTATTCCAAATCGATCATTTAGTTTTGATGATCTCAGCACCAACTGGATAGGCGTTATCTCAGGTTACTTTAGTGCCAAGTTAATTCGCTTCATCCGCGCTCGATCGTTCTAGTAATACAGGAATCTCTGAGGGATTTGGGTATATAATTACGCCAAACAACCAGACTAACGAGTACATCATGCCGTCTCATCCAACCAAGATTACTTTTTTTGAATTCTTAACTCCGTTGATCACGTCAGGCAAAAAGACGATAACGATTCGAGATGAATCAGAAAGCCATTACGTTCCCAATACAGAAGTCGAAGTTTTTACCTTAGAAACGGATCGTAAAGTCTGCGATATCAAGATACGTTCTGTAGAACCACTTCACTTTGAAGACATTAATGAGTTTCATGCAGAACAAGAAGCCATCGAACTACCAAAACTCAAGCAGTTAATTCGAGAAATCTACCCAAATACCGACACGCTATTTGTTATTGAGTATGAGCTGATTAAATAACCCACAACAAAGGCTAGACGACTGGTCTAATTCATTCTATAGTACACTTCATGAACGCAAAGACGAATGACACACGCCAACATATTCTCGACGTCGGATACGAGTTGATCGTAAACCGAGGGTTCACGAGTGTTGGTCTTTCAGAGCTATTAAAAAAGGCCGCAGTGCCAAAAGGCTCGTTTTATCATTACTTCAAGTCCAAAGAACAATTTGGTGAAGCGATGATTCAAGACTACTTTACTAAGTATTTTGAGCGTTTAAACGCACGCTTTACCAATACTGAACTGAGTGGCTACCAACGCCTAATGAGCTATTTCGAAGAAATGGTCAAAGTAGAAGACTACGTGTGTAATGCGAACAAATGTTTATTGGTTAAGTTAAGTGCAGAAGTCTCCGATCTCTCAGAGTCAATGCGCTTGGCATTACGCCAAGGAGCAGACAAAACCATTCAAGCGATAGCGGATTGCATTGACATCGGAATTCAAGATGGCTCAATCCCCAATGGTGACAGTGCGTTATTAGCAAGGCAGATATACTACCTTTGGAATGGCGCTAGCTTGCTGAACAAACTTTATCAAGATCAGGCAGCATTGACGCAAAGTCTGACCTATACTCAACACTTACTGCAGAATACGCGCACTTGCCCATAACGGGCGGCGTGGAAGCAGAATGAACACCCTACACACGTTTCACTGTCAGAAAAAGCGTCAGTGTTAACACAGTAAACCTTCCCGCTTTACATAAGCGGGATATTTTGAAATAAATACTAGACGACCGGTCTAATCAACAAGTGAGATAGATATGACTAACGCAACAAATCGCAGAATAGTACTCGCGTCACGTCCCCATGGTGCACCGACACAAGAAAACTTTCGTTTAGAAGAGGTAACGAAACCGACTCCGAAAGAGGGTGAAATGCTATTGAGAACGGTTTATTTATCTCTAGATCCATACATGCGTGGTCGCATGAGTGATGCCGAATCATACGCTGACCCTGTTGCAATTGATGACGTAATGGTCGGTGGTACAGTTTGTCAGGTAGAAGCATCAAACCACCCAGATTACGAAGCAGGTGAATGGGTTCTTGCCTACACTGTTGGCTGGCAAGACTACGCTATCTCAACTGGTGAGATGGTCATTAAACTTGGTAAAGAACCGCAAAACCCTTCTTACGCGTTAGGCGTTGCAGGTATGCCAGGATTTACCGCGTACATGGGTTTACTCGACATTGGTCAGCCAAAACCAGGGGAAACCATCGTGGTAGCAGCTGCTACGGGGCCTGTAGGCGCAACAGTTGGTCAAATTGGTAAAATCAAAGGTTGCCGAGTTGTTGGTATAGCAGGCGGAGAAGAAAAATGCCGTTACGCTAAAGAGGTGCTTGGTTTCGATGAGTGTATTGATCACAGAGCTGAAGACTTTGCAGAACAACTGAAAAATGCCTGTGACAAAGGTATCGATGTTTACTTCGAAAACGTAGGTGGCAAAGTATTCGAGGCTGTAATGCCACTTCTGAATACAAATGCGCGTATCCCACTTTGTGGTTTGATTTCTCAGTACAACGCGACAGAGCTGCCTGAAGGTACCGACCATCTTCCATTACTAATGGGTAAGCTCCTGACCAAACGAATCAAGGTGCAAGGCTTCATCATTTTTGATGATTACGGACATCGTTACGGTGAATTTGCGCAAGATATTAATCAATGGTTGGCAGAAGGAAAGATCCAATACCGCGAACATCTAGTACAAGGACTGGATAATGCGCCAGAAGCATTCATCGGTCTGTTGGAAGGTAAGAATTTCGGCAAGCTTGTAGTACAGATTAACGACCCATTATAAAAAGGGATATGTAAATGATTAAACTTCACCACCTCAATCAGTCTCGTTCAAAGCGCATCATTTGGTTACTTGAAGAGCTAGATGTAAATTACGAGATTGTACCCTATGTCCGTGATTCCGTGACCTTCATGGCACCGCCAGAACTAAAAAGTGTTCACCCATTAGGAAAGTCACCTGTTCTTGAAGATAACGGCGAGATTATCATTGAGTCAGGTGCAATGACCGAATATTTGATTGAGAAATACAGTGACGGAGCCTTTGCTCCTGAGCGTGGTACAAAAGCACACACAGAATATTTGCAATGGATGCACTTTGCAGAAAGCTCTGCAATTTTACCTATGCTGCTAAAAATCTTCGTAAGCAAAGAGCCAAATGAAACTCAGTTTTTATCAGGCTATGCCGACAAGGAAGCAATGAATGTACTAGGCTACTTCGAGCAATCCTTAGAAGGCAAAACTTACCTAGTAGAAGAGCGGCTGACTGGCGCAGACATCATGATGTCTTTCATTGTCGAATTGGTTCAAAAGTTTGGTTTAGTTAATCACTTCCCTAATATTGAACGTTATGGGAAACAGCTCGCGACACACCCAGCATTTGCAAAAGCTGAACAACTTGAAGTGAAGTACTCTTAATTACTTCCCCCCTTTCGCCCCTTTGATGACACGTAAAACTTCATTTAAGGGGCGATATTACTAGCATCGCAGGCACGCTAACTGGATAGCGCTCCCCCCCCAGTCAATCGCTTTCGAGAACGTCGATTGTTATGTCAATCAAGCTAATGTAGTAAATTTCTGATTCTAATATAGTTTCGACCATAGTCACCATCTATTGAATTGATAAGCAATATCAGTTTTCTCCTCCAGCTTTTCCGTAATAACCTCCTCTACAGTTTCTAAGGTATTGAGCCCTGGAGGGGGAAGAAAAATGACAAACAAGAAATTGACTACAGCAGCAGGTTGCCCTGTCGCACATAACCAAAACGTTATGACTGCAGGTCCTCGTGGCCCTCAACTATTACAAGACGTTTGGTTCCTTGAAAAATTGGCACACTTTGACCGCGAAGTGATCCCTGAGCGTCGTATGCACGCAAAAGGTTCTGGTGCTTACGGTACGTTCACAGTAACGCACGACATCACAAAATACACTCGCGCTAAAATCTTCTCTGACATCGGAAAAAAAACAGAACTATTCGCTCGCTTCACTACTGTAGCTGGTGAGCGCGGTGCAGCAGACGCAGAACGTGACATCCGTGGTTTCGCACTAAAATTCTACACTGAAGAAGGTAACTGGGACTTGGTTGGTAACAACACACCAGTATTCTTCCTACGTGACCCACTAAAATTCCCAGACCTAAACCACGCAGTAAAACGCGACCCTCGCACTAACATGCGTAGCTCTACCAACAACTGGGATTTCTGGACGTCATTACCTGAAGCATTCCACCAAGTGACTATCGTAATGAGTGACCGTGGTATCCCTGCTTCTTACCGTCATATGCATGGTTTTGGTAGCCACACATTCAGCTTCATCAACGCAGAAAACGAGCGTTACTGGGTAAAATTCCACTTCAAAACTCAGCAAGGCATCAAAAACCTAACTGACCAAGAAGCAGAAGCGATCGTAGGTAAAGACCGCGAAAGCCATCACCGTGACCTTTACGAAGCGATTGAGCGTCAAGACTTCCCTAAATGGAAGATGTACGTACAGATCATGCCTGAGCTAGAAGCGGATGAAGTCAACTTCAACCCATTCGACCTAACACGTGTATGGTCTCAAAAAGATTACCCACTGATCCCAGTTGGTGAGTTCGAACTGAACCGTAATCCAGAAAACTTCTACGCAGAAGTTGAGCAATCAGCGTTCAACCCAGCAGCAGTCGTACCTGGTATCGGCTTCTCTCCAGATAAAATGCTACAAGGTCGTCTGTTCGCTTACGGCGATGCTCAGCGTTACCGTCTAGGTGTGAACCACCATCAAATACCAGTGAACGCACCTCGTTGCCCTGTTCACAGCTACCACCGCGATGGCGCAATGCGCGTTGATGGCAACTTTGGTTCAACACTAGGTTACGAGCCAAACTACAAACAAGAATGGGCAGAGCAACCAGATTACTCTGAGCCACCTCTACGCATCAACGGCAACGCTGATCACTACGATCACCGTGTAGACGAAGACTACTTCAGCCAAGCGGGTGACCTATTCCGTCTGATGAGTGAAGAGCAACGTCAAACTCTGTTCGACAACACAGCTCGCGCAATGGACGGTGTGCCAGAGTTCATCCAACAGCGCCACGTTCAACACGCATACCAAGCGGACGAAGCGTACGGCAAAGGTCTTGAAATTGCACTAGGCTTAAACAAGTAAGCGAACGCTGCAATCATTACACTGTGTGATTTAAAGACGAAAAAAAGGAGGTGCTCTACAGCACCTCCTGATTTCAAATCACTAATCCTTAATCACAAGTCACAAAACATGCTCAAGGTGATTCATTATGATTAACTTAGATTTCTTTAAGCTCTTTGATACCAAAGAACTGTTTATCTATTACTGATTCATCAACTACTGATTTTTAGCTACCGCTTTGATCAGTACTGATGTATCCATGCGACCTAAACCATCACGTTGAAGGTCTGCGTATTGCTCATCCACCTTCTTAGTCAGTGGAAGTTCTAGACCCACTCGCTCAGCTTCTTGCAGACAGAAACCTAAGTCTTTGCGCATCCAATCAATAGCGAAGCCAAAATCGAACTTGTCTTCAGCCATCGTATTTGCGCGGTTTTCCATCTGCCAAGAACCTGCAGCGCCATGCTTAAGTGTTTCTACAACTTGAGCAATGTCCAAGCCTGATTTTTGTGCTAGCAACAAAGCTTCACTCAGACCTTGTAAAACGCCTCCAATACAGATTTGGTTTACCATCTTACAGCGTTGACCCTGACCGTTTTCACCCAGTAGCGTCATCTGCTTCGCGTACACATCCATCGCCGGAGACACACGGTCAAAAATGCTTTGTTCACCACCACACATGATGGTTAGAACACCATTTTCTGCGCCCGCTTGACCACCAGAAACTGGCGCATCAATAAAGTGATTACCGTACTTAACACACGCTTCAGCCAGCTCAACCGCTAGGTCTGCAGAAGTGGTCGTGTGATCGACTAGCACTGCGTCCGCTTTCAAGCCGACCAGAATGCCCTCTTCACCGTAAACAACGCTACGAACGTCATCATCATTACCCACACAGGTAAAAACGATGTCACAGCCTTCCGCCGCTTCACGTGGTGTTTCACAAGCTACGCCTTGGTATTCTTCAGCCCATTTGTCTGCTTTCGCTTTTGTGCGGTTGTATACTTTGGTTTCAAAGCCCGCTTTACTTAGGTAACCAGCCATTGGGTATCCCATCACACCCAGACCAATAAATGCTACTCGTTGTTTTTCCATTGCACGCTTCCCTTAGTTCACCTGACTGAAATGTTTCGTAACATGCTACTAAAGAATTGAAATCATTACTCGTGATTTCTCTTTCCTCGGTCTCGATGATCCTGCATTGCAGTCCGTTTATTGCGCCTTCTACACCCCTTTACTTGACGATTAGCGTAACAGTCAAAGCACTTACATAGGTTCACTACTGCTTAGCATGGAACATCGCTTGCCCACTCTTGTCCTTGTTCGACCAGAAATTGATGTTGAACTGAGCATCATCGCTCATCTCAATGCGGTGCCAGTACTGCGGTGGGCTTGTAGCAAACTGGCCTGCATTAATCACCACCACCACTTCTGCTTCTGTGGCATTTTCATCAGCAAAGCCGTAGTAAGTCACTTGCCCTTCCATGACGCACAGCTGTCCAAACACTCCCTCAGCGGTATTGTGATGAGTCAGTAGCGCTGGTGGCACATTGTCTTTAGTGAAGAAAGGCGTTGAACGTTGAACAGTCCAGTCTTTAGGAATTCTTAGATGCGACATAATGATACCCTCTCTAATTACAATTCTTTTCGTTAAAATCGGTTAAGCCTGAGCGGCTTGAGACAACTCTCGGAGTAGTGGAAATGCTTGCGTAACTTGTTCTCCCGTCACGACGAAGCCCATGAGTCGGCTATTTTCATCTTCTGCTTTCGCGGCAATGCCAGTTTGAGAAATCTGCACGCTCCAGTTCGTCACCGAACTAAAATCGCCTGCCAATTGAATTGGGTAGCTCGGCGTTTTGACCTTTACCATCATAGGCGGTAGTTTCAACTCTGCTTCTTGCCCCAGTAGTTGTTTGCCCAAAGCATTGGCACTTAGCACGATCGGTTGGAGGTACGGCATCATTCGACCTTGGATCTCAGCACAATCGCCTAATGCGAACACATTGGCTGCTGATGTCTGTAATCGAGCATCCACCTTGATGCCTTTATTGACACTCAACCCACAAGCCTTCGCTAACCAAGTGTTTGCACGTAAACCCGCCGCTGAAATCACTACATCAGCTTCAATTGCTTTACCTTGGCTCAAGCTTGCCACCAGCGAATCATTTGAGTGATTAATCGCAGCAACTCCAGTCTCCAAGGCAAGTTGAATACCTTGCTGCTTAAGTTGGTTCTCCAGTGGCAATGCGACGAATTCAGGAATCAAGTTAGCGAGCAAACGGGGATTTGGCTCAACCACCGTAACGGCTTTACCACTGGTTGCGAGATCCATGGCGATCTCGACGCCGATCAAACCACCACCCATTACTAGAATTCGTTCCGCGCGGCTAATTTGCTCTTCCGCTAATTGATATTCTTGCAGCGAGTTCAGCGTTATCACCTCAGGTGCTGCACCACCAGATATTGGCGGCACAAAGGCTTTCGCGCCTGTCGCAAACACCAGTTTGGAATAAGGATAGGTTTGGCCGTTGGCGACCACTTGCTGAGCTTGCACGTCGACATGCTCAACCTTGGTATGGGCGAACAGTTCGATGTTGTGTTCCTGTGCAAACGCCTCACCACTTTTAACTACCAAGTCTCGGGCAGTTTGCTTGTTACTGAATACATGACTCAAATCGGGCTTGTTGTATTCCGCGCCATCATCAGCAGTAAACACTTGCAGCGGAATATGTGCGTCCATTCGACGCACTGTTTTCACCAATTGGTAAGCCGCAAAGCCGCTACCAATAATCACAATAGGTGCTTGCATATTCCCTCCTAACCGTTGTATTCAACGAAAACGTCTTTACCTAAATGGCATTCTGGGCACAAGAAGTAATCTGGCACTTCCGACCAAGCTGTACCCGGTTCAACACCTTGGTTAGGCTCGCCTTTAGCTGGGTCGTATACCCAATTACAAACCGTACAAACCATGCATTGACAACCTGCAGGATGCGCCTCGGTACTAGGGTTGCTAGGAGCAGTATCTACTACCGCCTGTGTTGTAGCTGGCGCAGCAGGTTGTGATTGAACTTGTGGTGCAGACGCAGCAATTGCCGGAGAAATAACAGGACTTGTCAGGTCATGCTTTGCCCATAATTTCGCGATGTTTTGACCATGTTCGCGACATTCACGCATCGCTTTACCATCTGGTCGCCATTTGGTTTTCAAACTCACTGCGGTTTCAAAGCCTGCGTCGGTCAATCGAGCATGGATACGATCCACCGCGCCACCATTCCAACCGTAACTACCGAATGCAGCGGCTTTCTTCGCTTTAAAGCGCAGACCGGTAATTTCTTCTAGCATGCCTGCGATCTTCGGCATCATGACGTTATTCATGGTAGAAGAACCAACCAAGATGCCTTTTGAGCGGAATACGTTGGCGAGAATTTCATTCTTATCATGCTTAGAGACATTAAAGACTTTGACCGCCACACCAGGATCGACATCGTGAATGCCTTGCGCGATTGCATCGGCCATCATTCGAGTGTTGTTTGACATTGAATCGTAGAAAATCGTAATGCGATCTTCTTGATAATTGTCTGCCCATGCTAAGTATTGCTCGATGATTTGAACCGGATTATCGCGCCATACAATACCGTGTGACGTGGCGATCATGTCGACAGGCAAATTGAAGCTCAGCACTTCTTTGATTTTTGCGGTTACCAAGCTGCTGAATGGCGTTAAGATATTTGAGTAGTAACGCAAACACTGTTCCATCAACTCATTTTGATCCACTTCATCATTGAACAGACGTTCATCGCAATAGTGCTGACCAAATGCGTCATTGCTGAATAACACTGCATCGCCCGTTAGGTAAGTCATCATGCTGTCTGGCCAATGCAGCATCGGTGCTTCCACGAAGACTAATTGCTTACCGTTACCAATATCGATACTGTCGCCCGTTTTTACGGTTTTGAAGTTCCACTCAGGATGGTGGTGATGACCCACAATCGAATCAATCGCCGCTTCTGTACAGTAAATTGGTGTGTTCGGAATTTTCTCCATCAATGCCGACAATGCACCTGAGTGATCTTCTTCTGCATGGTTTACCACGATAAAGTCGATAGACTTAAGGTCGATTTCCATCTCTAAATTTTGGATGAATTGTTGACTGAATCGATGATCGACCGTATCAATCAATACGGTTTTCTCTTCACGAATTAGATAACTGTTGTAGCTGGTACCTTTTGTCATTTTGTATTCTGTACCGTGGAAGTCTTGAACTTCCCAATCGCGTTGACCTACCCAGTGGATGTTGTTTTTTACGTGAATTGTCATAATTACTACCTTGAATGACGGGATAAACAAAAATAATTTCTTCTTGTATTGCACTGGGCGTGCCAACTTCTAATTGCTATATATTTCAATAGCTTAATTGAAACCCAACTTTAATGACTGTCATTGAGACACAGTTGAAAATTGTCATTTAGACACTACAATAGTCATATTGACACAATCGGTATTGGCTATGACTTCTTTAATCGCGCAATGGCTACACATCACGCAAGACCTTAACTCGGCGCTCACTCAACAAGCTCGCTTTGACACGTTATTAACCACGATTCGAGAGGTATTGAAGTGTGACTCTTCTGCCCTTCTTTTGTATGAAGACCAGCACTTTAAACCTTTAGCGATCAATGGATTGGCGAAAGAGGTCCTTGGACGCCGTTTCTCCATTGAGCAGCACCCAAGATTAGAAGCCATTGCCCGAGCAGGCGATATCGTGCGCTTTCCCTCCGACAGCGACTTACCTGATCCATACGATGGCTTGATTCCAAACCACGATGACAAACTGCATGTCCATTCTTGCATTGGTTTGCCTTTGCTGATCGACGATCAACTGATTGGTGCTATTACGATTGACGCCTTCGACCCCAACCAATTTGATGGGCTACGCAACCAAGAGTTACGTTTTGTCAGCGCGTTGGCAGCAGGTGGCCTACACACTGCACTCCTACTAGAACAACTAGAGACACAAGCGAGCCTGCCACGTGATTCTTACGCCGAGAAGCGCACCTTAAGTAACGAAATCATTGGCAACTCTCAGGGTATGAAGAATCTTCAAGAGCAGATTGATGCAGTCGCCGATACGGAATTGTCTGTGCTGGTGATGGGAGAAACGGGCGTAGGTAAAGAGTTGGTTGCTAGCGCTATTCACCATCGTTCTAGCCGCTCTAGCAATACTTTGGTTTACCTCAACTGTGCGGCGCTGCCGGAGTCAGTCGCGGAAAGCGAGTTGTTCGGCCATATCAAAGGCGCATTCACAGGCGCAATCAGTAATCGTAAGGGTAAGTTCGAACAAGCCGACGGCGGCACACTGTTTTTGGATGAAGTCGGCGAACTGTCGTTAGAGCTGCAAGCCAAGTTACTTCGAGCCCTTCAATACGGCGACATCCAACGTGTGGGTGATGACCGCCATATTCGAGTCAACACACGCATTGTCGCCGCCACCAATCGTATATTGCATGAAGAAGTGACTGCTGGTCGCTTCCGAGCCGACTTATATCACCGCCTAAGCGTCTTCCCGCTTCATGTTCCACCTCTTCGTGAACGTGAAGACGATGTGGTGTTGTTAGCGGGCTTTTTCGCCGAACGCTTAAGAAGCAAATTGGGATTGAACAGCATTCGTTTGTCTCCCACTTTGGTGCAGGCACTCAAAGACTATTCATGGCCAGGCAACGTGCGAGAGCTTGAACATGTCATTAAACGTGCTGGTGTTTTGGCAAAGGCGCGTACTCACGCCATGGACATTGAGTTAGTTGAGCAAGATTTTGATATTCGAACGCCGAATCAGAACATCAAGAACGTTGAAAAAACGGAACAAAAATCTCGGCTTGAGCTACCAGAAGGCGGATTAAAGCCTGCCACAGACGCCTTCCAAAAAGCGATGATTGTTCGAGCTCTGGAAAAAAACCAAGGCAACTGGGCAGCAACGGCACGTCAGCTTGAATTAGATAACGGCAATTTGCACCGATTAGCAAAACGGCTGGGGATAAAATAGACACTAACGAATATCACCTAATATGGCATATTCATCGCCAAATAAAGAGCCGATGCCCAACCGCTCACTCAGCCCACTATAAGTAGTGAGCTGAGTGCTCAGATAGAATAGCCACCTAAGTTTGACGGTATTTTCTTCTAAATTTTATTGTCTTGAACCACCTCACAGATTTAATAACCCTTAACAATAAACACAATAATAGTTAAGGTATTTTTATGAGCCAGATCTAATAAAATTAAATATATAGTATTTATTTTAAGAATCTAAACTTTCAAAGTTCATCATAATAAATACAACCTCTATGTATACACTTTACCTTCAAAAAACATCAAAATATAATCCCTTCGATAAAAACACTTAAATGAATTTAACTGTATAAAAGTGAGGAGAATAAAAATATGGGATATGGGGCGACAGTATATTCATTAGATACTGAAAAGGTTTTTAACGTACTAAAGAATGAGCGTAATCCAGAGCTAGAAAAAGCCATCATGGAAAGGTGTCAAGACTCCTTTAAAGTGATTAATGAAATGCTGGAAAGTAGTGGCGAAAGCATCCGAGCTGAAGAGCTTCTTATGCAAATGTTGTCTGAAGAGATAAAATACAGTCACTTGGGTTACGCCTATGCTTACTTGCTTGAAGCTATATGTAAGATAACTGGTTATTACTTATCCAATAACTCTTGGTATCCTTGCGATGTAAACGATTTCTGCGATATTCCATTCACTAATACCGATTATCCTATAAAATTCCCATTCCCTGACGATTTCCCTGTTGTTTTTATGATAAAAAATCAAGATATTCACCAAGATAACGTTGACTTCGGAGGCTTATCAGAGCAACAAATATCTGAAGTCAAGAGCTGGTACACTCATGCAGTCGTAAACAATCGTGATTTGGTATTATTTTATTATTAATTTTAACTATTAATAAATTATCCAATAGTTAAAATAACAATAGAATATTAATAAAACTCTAGCTTATATTAAGCTAGAGTTTTATCTATTTAACTGAAATTTTCTAATTTTAAAAACATTATATTTCACACCTAATTTATAGACTCTGTGTATAGTGTGCTCAGAGGCAATGTGAACTCATAGGATCAAAATCAAGTTCTAATTTTTAGAAGAAAAACCGATCTGCTTGTGTCAAAATGCGCCATCCCAAGCAAAAAGTCTTAATGTAATGAACTACCAAGCTGCTATTTTTGATATGGATGGTTTGCTCCTTGATACTGAGCGCGTCTGTATGCATATTTTCCAAGAAGCATGTGAAGCCCAGAACCTACCCTTCTATAAAGATGTTTACCTTTCAATCATTGGTCGCAATGCAGCGGGCATTGAAGTGATTTTTCGTAAAGCTTATGGGGATGATCTTGACCGCTTACACCAAGAGTGGCGCGACCGTTACGACGCTGTGGTTAAGCACCAAGCGATACCGGTAAAAGAAGGGGTGATTGAGCTGCTTGAGTGGTTGAAAGGCCAAGGGTTGCCAATTGCAGTCGCCACTTCTACAGCAAAAGAAGTGGCACAGAAGAAGTTGGAGTTAGCGGGCCTAAGCAAGTATTTCGACAACTTAACGACAGGCTGTGAAGTGTCACACGGCAAACCTGATCCAGAGATCTACCTGCTTGCAGCAAGTCGTCTAAGCGTAGATCCAACCAAATGTCTCGCCTTTGAAGATTCAAATAATGGCGTACGTGCTGCGGTAGCAGCGAACATGATCACTTATCAAATTCCTGATTTGGTTGAGCCTTGTGACGAAATAAAGCAATTAGGCCATACTGTCGCACCTTCACTGCATGATGTGTTGCACACGTTAAAGCAAACTCGCTAGGCCTACTTGTCGTCTGTTCTCTAGAAGCTCAGCAATTTAGCTGAGCTTCTTTCTTGAAACCTCTCCAATACCGTAAAACCAAACAATTCTGCCACCCGTTTAGAGAGATTATTTTCACCTTAACTCTGGCTAATCACGACTTTTGATTTAACTCACGCAATCGCATGAAATAAGGCATTTGAGTGATCAAATAGCGGAACTGACCAGTACAAGCTTGCAACAAAACGTCAATATACCGATTGAAGCACGTTTTTGGAGTGAAAATTGGCTGATAATGAGAACTATTGGATAAGATCAATCCAAGTCAGCCTAAAATACAAAATGGAGAGTGTTATATGTCTTTACGTTTATTAGCAACAACCTTCGCATTAGTAGGAATGAGCTTTGGTGCCCAAGCCAGTGCCGAGTGTGAAGTGTCATTAGATGCTAACGATATGATGCAGTTTTCTACTAAAACATTGAGCGTACCAGCCACTTGTAAAGAGGTAAAACTAACGCTGAATCACACAGGTAAGATGCCAGCGCAATCGATGGGTCACAACGTGGTCATCTCTGACACAGCCAACCTACAAGCAGTCGGTACTGATGGCATGGCAGCTGGAGCAGAAAATAACTACGTAAAACCAAATGATGATCGCGTCTACGCTCACACAAAAGTAATTGGTGGCGGTGAAAGCACCAGCATTACGTTCAGTACTGAGAAAATGAAAGCCGGCGGTGACTATTCATTCTTCTGTTCATTCCCGGGTCACTGGGCAATCATGCAGGGTAAATTTGAGCTAAAATAAAAGATTTAGCCAAGCCAAAAGAAGACTCATTCTAGGGAAGCCAAGGCTTCCCTTTTTGATAGATAAAATAGCAATTGATAAAGGTCTAACACGTCTGGAAACGTGACCAAGAAACATAGCAAGTATGAAACCCTTGCTCCATTGAGATTAAGTTCTTTTACGAAAACTCATGGGTAAAAATCGGATTTTTGTTTTGCCTTTCCGAGACACTACTAAATGATAAAAGTCATTCAATACCATGTAACTCTTTCCAGTTTCCTGGATGAACCACATAGCCGAACAGAGCATGCCCACCATAAACCAATTCAGTTCCTTCCGGTATCCACAGCATCTGACCTGGGTGCACAAAATGTGTTTCACCATTTGCGGTCAGCTCGAAACAGCCTTCAATCACGAAAATAACTTCATCATAAAGCACTGTCCAAGCCACTTTAGCGCCTTCCCATTTAGCAAAGCCTACGCCAATGTTTGGTGAAATTTCTGGGCTTAACGCCCTGGCAACATACGCCATTCCCGGCGTATCACCACGAACATTGAAATCTAGACTTTTACTATCAACAAGTTTGACTTGCTTCATAATTCACTCCGGCTTTGCCATTTTGCTAATTGGATACGCGTTTTTACTCCCAAACCTAAAAAAGGCTCTGGCGGATTCAAACAAGGCATTCCTGTCACTTGCTGTATGTCATCCAATGATTTAGATGTCGCACCAACGACATAGTCAGCTAACAGTGTTCCAGAAATGGTTCCCCACGCAGCACCAACACCATTGTCACAAGCGCTGGCATAAACACCTTCATCTAATTGACCGAAAAAGTTAGTAAAGTTACGAGAGATGGCATACACCCCACCCCATGTGTGAGTAAATGGTACGTCGGCCAGCTCGGGATAACGCGCCAGAAAGACCTGACGATGATCGTCGAGAATTTGTTCTCTGGCTTTATCGTTCATGCTTGAGCCATATTTCGGCACGTGTTTGTAAGTATTGCGGATCAAAATACGTCGATCGGCGGTCATACGTAACGTCGTTCCCGCATGATCAGCTGGAGTTAACCCCCAATTCAGCTCACCTCCGTATCGTTGCATTTCTGCGTCGGTCAATGGACGCGTCCAGCTTGCAAACGTCATCACTGGAAGTAGTCTGTTTTTAAGATAACCAAACTCCCGAGTAAAAATGCTGGTCCCAAGCAGCAGTTCAGGGGTTTCAACAGAGCCACTATCTCCATGTAATACCCAGCAACCGTTTTCTTTACTGAGCTTGCGGATTGGCGAGTTCTCTAACACCTCGACGTTCTCTGGAAGGCTTTCCCCTAGCCCACGCACCAAAGCAGCAGGTTGCATTAAATAACCACCTGGCGTGTAAATTGCGCGGCTGTAGTAGTTGGTTCCCAAGACTTTCGCCAGCTCACTGCCATTAACATGGAAGTATGGTTCGCCAAGGTCTTTCATTAGGTGCTCAAAGTGATCGAGATATGCTTCACCGCGCGCCCCTACGGCTCCTTGATATTTGCCCTTTGCTGACCACTGACAAGAAATACTGTGCTTCGACACTAAAGTGTCTAGCTGAGCAATCGCAGAACGGTTGAGCGACAATAACTTTTGTTTGTGCTCAGGGTCGGGATGCTCAAGTGAAAACTTATGAGGCAAATCGATCACAAAGCCCGAATTTCTCCCTGAAGCCCCTTGGCCGATACGTTGCGCATCAATTAGTATAATTCGTGCATTAGGCATAAGTTCAGCTAAACGTCTTGCCATAGCTAGGCCTGCGAAACCGGCACCTAACACGGCATAGTCAGCACTTTGTTTACCTTTTAACGCCGATTTTTCTGGAATACTTGGCAACGCATGGTACCAACCACACGTCACGTCATCATTGGGTAAATGAATCATCTTTTTTCTCCGCTACGCTGCTGACAGTTTCAATGACAATTGATCTAGCCAAGGGCCGCGTAATGACTGTACTTTTCTTCCTAGCAACGCAAAACCGAGCATTGCTCCTTCTGGTGAATAAAACGCAGCGGTCAATTCATCTGCTTGGGTCTCGATGTACCATTGTCCCTGTTCTTCAGCGGCTACCGTGAAAATCGTGAGTGGAAGAATCGGCGTTTTTACAATCACTGGAGTTGGTGTTAACGAGATAGGGGCGACATCGCCTAGCAAGCTTTTCGCTACAGAAGGGACCATTTGATTAATCGGCGCAATATAGGGCTGCCACCCGTGATCAGTTTCAACACAATCACCTAGCGAGTAAATATTCTCATCACTCGTCTGGCCGAATTGATTCACTTTAATGCCCCGGCCTACTTCAAGCCCCGCGCGCTCAGCCAGAGAAACATTTGGCTTGAGTCCAACCGCGCTTAGCACTAGGTCTGCTTCAATCTGCTTGCCACTGTTTAGATGCAAAACCGCGCTTGATTCGGACCTTGGCTCGATTCTGGCGATACTGTCTTGTAGAGCCCATTGCACGCCTCGATCGGCAAGTGCGCTTTGTAATGATTCACCCAACTGTTGCGGGATCAAACGCTCCATTGGCCATTGACCCAACCCGATAACTGTTACTTCATAACCGCTTTCGATCAGATCATTTGCGAACTCACAGCCAATTAAGCCATCACCTAGGATCGCGATGCGCTTTTTGTCTTGCAGCTCCGCTCTGAAACGGCGGTAATCAACTAAGTCGTTCACACTCATAACCCAAGAGCGATCGCCCTCAATTGGGATTTCAATCGGTGATGCACCTGTTGCCAGTACCAAGCGGCTGTAGGCGTATTTACCGATGGAGGTATGTAACGTTGAATTGGCACGATCGATCTGTTCAACACGGGTATGCGGGTAAACTCGGATATTGAGACGGCTTTCCCACTCCAACGCGCTCTCACTTTGTAGCGCGTCGCCGTCTTTATTCATGACCAGTGCATTAGACAATGCTGGTTTGCTGTACAAAGCGCCATCATCAGCGGTAAAGACAGTGATCGGAACCGTCTCAGATTGCGCTCTAAGTGCCGCCGCCAACTGGTAACCACTGTGGCCACTACCGATGATAACGATAGGGTCATTTGAGAATACAGGTTGAGTAACTTCAGATGGAAGAGGCTGAGCAGTATTTGGCTGAACAGACGCTTCTACCGACGCCGAAGACACCGCTGCAACCTCTTCTAGTGGCGCATCGTCGGTGATTTCGATCATTTCAAAATCGGCCTTACCCACTAAACAGTCAGGACATAACCAGTCATCCGGTACATCTTCCCATGCTGTTCCTGGTGCAATACCATCGGATGGCCAACCTTGTGCTTCATCATAGATTAAGCCGCAAATAATACAGAGCCACTTTCTCATCACTTATACTCCAACTACCTTGTTCAGAATTTCCGTGTTTACAAACCGCTGTCAGATTTGTTGTGATTCCATCAACCTCGCCCTAGCTTGTGGTCTGAAATCCAAGCCGGTACGAGGTGATGAAAATACAGTTACACGGTAGCTATACGTTGCTGTCTTGCTGCAAACGAATGGCAATATTGCGTGTCTGGACGTAGCTATAAATCGCTTCTTGTCCTTTTTCTCGCCCAAACCCGGACAAGCCCACGCCACCAAATGGTGTTTCGATGCCACCAGCAAACCATTCATTGATGAACACTTGTCCACCACGCAGTTGCTGTGCCACACGCAATGTTTGGTTTAGGCTTTCACCAAAGACACCAGCGACTAGGCCAAAATCGGTGCCATTCGCGATTTCAACGGCCTCTTGCTCGGTTTCAAACGGCGTAATTACCAGTACAGGACCAAACACTTCTTCTTGAGCAATACGCATATCTGGTGAGGCTTCAATCACCGTCGGTGCCACAAAGTAACCCGACAAATCAGGGGCGTAGCCACCCGTTAGGATGTTCGCGCCGTCGGCTTTTGCTTGTTCTATCATTTCAAGCACGCGCGCTTGTTGATCAGCCGATACCAACGGTGTTATATCAGGCTGGCTTTCACCTTGACCAATGGTTAGGTCTTGCGCCATTTTCACTACCGCCGCTTTTACTTCTTCATAACGCTCTTTTTGAATTAGCAAACGAGACATTGCCGAACAAACTTGACCAGCGTTAAAGAAAATACCGACTTGAACGCTTTGTAAAAGCGTTTCGAGACTCACATCTTTCAGTGCGATAGCGGCCGATTTACCACCCAGCTCCATCACAGATGGTGTGGCGCGTTGCGCTGAATCTTTCAGTATGCGTTGGCCGGTCGGCACAGAACCTGTAAAGACAATTTGATCAACGTCTTGATGCTGCACCAAGTGGCTGCCAACTACGGAGCCTTTGCCACATAGCAAGTTAATCGCGCCTTTTGGGAAGCCCGCTTTTTCAATCGCTTTAATCAACAACGTCATAGCGAGTGGGGAAATCTCTGGCGATTTGATCACCACTGCGTTACCAGCAGCTAATGCAGGTGCTAATGAGCGTGCACAAATAGAAACTGGGAAATTCCACGGCACAATCTGCACTGACACACCAAACGGCACATATTGGGTGAAATCGACATAATCTTTACCCAACGGAATTGACGTGCCTTCCAGCTTGTCGGCCATGCCAGCGTAGTATTCGAAGTAACGTGCCGATTCTAAAAACTCATCTTTGGCATCTTGCAAAGATTTCCCATTTTCACGGCAGGCAACTAGCCCACCTTCATCAACCATTTCACGAATAGCCGCGGCGGCTTTTAACATCCACTCGGTTCTGACGGCTGGACGAACGTCCGAAAGAACGCCTTGATTGACTACTCGACGTGCCGCTGCCATTGCGCGATCTGCATCGGTGATAGTGGCTTCTGCAACCGTCGCATACGCTTCGGCTGTGCCAGGGTTCATGACGGTCAGCGCTTGCTCTGAATCGCACCACTCACCATCAATATAATTAAGGTAATGCATCATATTACTGCTCCAGTGCTGCTTTCACTTGCTTTGCCAACCAGGTTTGAAAGAAATGCGTCGGAACATCCATTTCTGGTGAGAACACACCACCACCAAAGCCAGGTGAGTAACGACCTTCCTGCATGCCCTCGACCGCTCCAATATCTTCGCCGAATACGACTCGCCATGACTCAACGGTAGCAGTACGGCACGCAGCGAACTCATCTTTCGTTGCTTCATCACCCACATAGAAAACACGTAGGTGCTCAACACTTTTATTCGCAGTGATTGGTTCAATCATCATTGCAAAGGCATGATCGGCTTGAATACCAAGCAACACGTTTGGAAAGAGTGCAACGTATTCTGCATGACGCAGTTTATCTTCTGGCCAGCTTGGAAATTTAGGTAAGTGTGTTCCTGCTGTATCAGAGAGGTTGTACGCGAGACTACCTTGACCAGCAAAGCGCTCTGCAAACATGATGTTGTAGTGATCCTCTAGGCGAGAATAACTGTTCAAACTCGGGTGCACCCAAGGTAAGTGGTAAGCCTCACAGTAGTTTTCTACGGCAAGCTTCCAGTTACTTTTTACTTCGATCTCTAAGTTGCCACCCATGTTCACGCGGCGAAGAAGACCTAACCCATCTTCACCTAAGAACTGCTGCCAACGTTGCTCTAGCGGCGCGATATGCTCTTCAAAGCTTTCTGCATTGCCCGATAAGTTGACGAATACCATGTCCATCCAAACGGCTGAACGAAGTGGCTTAAGGCCATGTTTTTCACACTTAAATCGGTCATCTTTGTGTTTTGCGATACCACCAATGTGTGGTGTGCCTTTTAGATTGCCGTCAAGATCGTACGTCCATGAATGGTAAGGACAACGAATCATGCCTTGAACTTCGCCTGCCTCATGCACCAGCTTCATACCACGATGACTACATACGTTGTGGAAAACTTGGACTTCACCTTGACGATTTCTCATCATGAGTAGTGGAAGATTCATGAAATCAAGTGGCATTACATAACCATTTTTAAGCAGGTCTGATGCAAAACCAATACATACCCAAGTGTTACCAAACACCTGATCACGCTCAAAAGTAAAATACTCTTCGCTGGTGTAGGCCTGATTCGGCATTCCTGTTGCTTCACTGATTGGGTTCAGTACATTATCAACAAGTTCAACAGGAATAATGGTTTGGTTGACATTGCTCATATTCTTATCTCCGAGAGTCGAGTTGCATCCAGTGCGTACAACATCGTGTTGTGTTAATGGAGATGATTTTGATTAACAACCCGGCAACAAACAAACGACTTTTTCGCCGGGCTTGGATGAGTTTTTGTCATTCATGCATTGATCTCGAACAAAAAAATAACCTTTTAATTAACAATGATCTTCTTGTCATGATTAATACTCATTAACCGATGAGTATTAATCAGTTGAAACACAAAAGCCCTCTCTCTACTCTCTTTCAAAAATTAACAATAACGCAACAAACAATAACGCTAAAACAAACGCACTGTGAGGGATGCCTATGAGAGCAACATCTGGGATATTGAAAGGACTCAATCCGACTGTGACAATCGCATCAAAGATCGTCGTTATCGGTTTTGTACTTTTCTGCGCCATTCTCGCCAATCAAGCGGGCCAATACTTCGAAACGATTTCCGGCATTTTGCTACAGAATATGAAGTGGTTTTACATCGGACTTGTTTCACTCGTTGTCGGTTTTCTTCTTTACCTTATGGTTAGTCGATATGGGCATATTCGTTTGAGTAAAGATGACGAAAAACCAGAGTTTAGTTATTTGTCTTGGGTATCCATGCTTTTTTCCGGAGGCATGGGGATAGGCTTGATTTTCTGGTCGGTCGCCGAACCGATGTGGCATTACGCTGACAACCCATTTACTCAAGGCCTGACCAATGAAGCCGCAACAACATCAATGAAACTGACATTCTTTCACTGGGGTCTACATCCTTGGTCTGTCTTTATCATTGTTGCACTCGCATTAGCTTACTTTTCCTACCGTAAAGATCTGCCTTTTACCCTACGCTCTATCTTGTACCCTTTGATTGGTGATCGTATTTATGGGCCTATCGGACACACGGTTGATATCCTAACAGTCGCGGTGACTGCTTTCGGTATCTCTCAAACCTTGGGGATGGGAGTTATCCAAATAAACTCTGGTTTGAATCAAGCTTTTGGTCTAGACATTAGTTTGGGGATTCAACTCTTTATTATCGTTTCCCTTTGTACTTGTGCGGTTGCGTCGGTGCTATCTGGTGTAGGGAAAGGTATTCGCCGTTTATCAGAATGGAACATGCTGCTTTCACTCGCACTCGTGCTGGTCGTACTTTATATTGGCCCAACTCGCTATATCTTAAATACGCTACTTGAAAGCACGGGGCTTTATGCACAAAACATTGTCGGTATGAGCTTATGGAGCGATGCACAGAATGACTCTGGCTGGCAAAACTGGTGGACGGCTTATTACTGGCCTTGGTGGATGACTTGGGCGCCTTTCGTTGGCATGTTTGTAGCTCGTATCTCTAAAGGACGCACAATACGTGAGCTTATCGGCGGTGCTCTCATCGTACCCACGCTGATCACATTCTTATGGATTTCAGTATTTGGTGGTGCAGCGTTGAAGGTAGAGCAAGACGCTCGTGTTGCTCATCAAGAGCAAGTCACTGCGGCACAAGAAGCCAAACAAACACCACCTGCGGATTTTTCTGGCGGCCCGATTCTTGAAGCGACTAAAGCCGATACGACACGCGCTTTGTTTACGCTATTCGACAATCTAGATACAGGTATGTTTGGTAAACTACTTAGCGTGCTTGCGTGTCTATTACTCGGTACTTATTTCATTACCTCCGCAGACTCGGGTACCTTGGTTCTATGTACCCTCGATGCCGCTGGGCACAGTGAGCCTCCCACCTCTATACGCGTATTGTGGGGGATCATGATCGCGGCCATTGCGGGAGTACTTCTATACGCAGGAGGGTTAAAAGCAATGCAAACGGCCTCCATTATTGCCGGTTTCCCTATCGCCATTTTTATCGCGGTGATGAGCTTAACGCTGTTTCATAGTATTCGACGCGAACCTAAGCCATGGGCAATGCTTCCAGAGCATGTTCACCCAGAGCAAGAGAAACTTGATGGTCCTGTTGAACCGCTTGTTGAAAGCAAAACTGTGGCTTCCCAGCCTATCGCTTCAAGATCCTCACTAAAAGATGATTCCACACTCAATCAGGGACCAGTACTAAGTTAGTGCGTCGTTTCATCAATCAATTAAAACAAAGCGGGAACTGGTACTCCCGCTTTTTAACATGACCAAACTCTGTTATTTTCTCTGCTTATTGATTTAGGCTAAACCTCGATCACCCACCTCATCTGGCAACTGTTGCAAAAGCCACTCTCTAAAACGCTTGACGCTTGCTGGGATTAAACCTCTATTTTTAGGTTCAAGCATAGAGAAATTGGAAGGTGTTGAAAGCACGTGTTCGACTGGCCTAACTAAAGCACCGCTTTGTAAATAGTCGTCCACTAATGACCCCCAGGCTAACGCGATTCCCTGACCATTAATTGCCGCTTGTAACAGCATTGGATAGTTATTGATGTTCATGCGATTACGAGGCGAAATATTTGGCAATCCTACACTCGCAAACCACTGCTCCCAATTAACCCAATCTCTTTGGGACTCTTCCAGATAGAGTAACGTTTTATTGAAGATTTCTTCTGGCTCACTAGGCTGGCCGATTTTCTCTAGATAAAGCGGGCTACACACAGGGAATACTTCTTCTGAAAATAGCGTTGTCACGTCCATTTCCGCAGGTGGAGTGCGACAATAAAACAAGGCGATATCGCAATCTAATCGGCGTAAGTCCAACACATTATCTGAGGCCAATATCCTTATATCGATGTCATCATGTTCATTTTGAAATTGAGCAACCTTAGGCAACAACCACAAGGCTGCCATTGCATTTGTCGTCGCAACCGTGATCTTTTGTTCGCCCTGCCACTTCTTCACTTCACCCGTGATTTGAGCAATATCGAGCAAAGATTGGCTGACAGCTTGATAGTATTGAAGACCTGTAGGCGTTAAATTAATGCTTCGATTGGCTCGCGTGAACATAGCCTTGCCTAAGTATTCTTCTAATTGTCTAATTTGGCGACTGATAGCACCTTGGGTCACGTTTAGCTCGTCAGCGGCTAACGTAAAACTCAAGTGCCGCGCCGACGCTTCAAACGCAACGAGGCTATTTAAAGGTGGGAGAGGTTTGATTTTCATGTATCTTCCAGTAAGGCAGTATTGTAATTATTTTTATTCCCGGCAATCTTATGTTGCACGTGGATAATGCCATTCTGGACAACACCTCAAAAACGACAATTTATAAATGATAAAAAATAGAGATGAATCATAAATTGTTGTGAGAGAGACTGCCGTATACAGTTTCGTGGCTACAACGAGCACAAAAAGAGGAGCAGTTACTCCTCTTTTGCCTAGCCTTTTGCTCACTTTGTACGAGTTAGCCCATTTACCCTATTGCCAGTTTAGTACTCGCGTAACGCGCTTTTTTCTTTCTTGGACTGGTTAAGAAGTACGCTAATGTAAGAGGCCCTAATCGTCCCATAAACATCATGAAGATGATCACTAACTCACCTGGTTCGGACAAACTGCCCGTTAAGCCTCGCGATAACCCAACCGTACCCAGTGCCGAGACCGCTTCGAACATAATATCTAACATAGACGCTTTCTCTGTCAGTAACAGCGTGAATATGGCAAACCAAGTCACCCCCACCGAGATCAGAGTCAGCGCCAATGCCTTGCAGATGGTCTCTTTGGGAATCTCGCGTTGAAATGCATAGGTTGCTTCATCGCGACGCAAATAGCTGTAAGTTGCCAAGACCAATACCATAAATGTCACAACTTTAATGCCACTTGCCGTACTCAATGAACCACCGCCGATAAACATCAACACCAGAATGATCGCCGTTGTGGCATCTTCCAACTGATCGATAGCTAAAGTGTTGAACCCTGCCGTTCTTGGCGTCACCGCTTGAAACCACGATGCCCACCATTTCCCTGCTTCGTTCAACGGGGCAAGCGTGTTGGGGTTGTCATATTCAATCAGATAAATCGCGATAAGTGCCACCACGTTAATGATCATCGTGCCTAAGATCATCATTCGACTGTAAACGGTGAGTCGATGCCAACGGCGATTGCGTTTTAAGTCAATCCAAACCGAGAAGCCTAAACCACCAATAATAAACAAACTGGTAATGGTGAAGTTAACGACCGGGTCGTCCACGTAAGGCATTAAGCTATCGGCACTCAACGCAAAACCTGCATTGTTAAACGCACTGATGGTGTAGAAGAAACCATGGAACAGACTGGTTTTCCAGCCCAGCTCTTCACTCCAATAAACGCTCAAAATAGTAAAACCAATAAGTTCAACGAGCAGAGCGAACATCAATACAGATTTAGCAGTGGCAATGAGTGTCGACGAGTCAGTTTGGTTGAACGCCTCTCTCGCGACGGCTCGCTCCAAAAAGCCAATTTTTCCGCCCAGAGCCAGCAAGGTCACGATGGCAAACGTCATTAAACCTAGGCCACCACATTGAATCAGGAAAGCAATAACCACTTGCCCAAAAGGCGTAAACGCCGTGCCCGTGTCCACCACAACTAATCCCGTCACCGTAATGGCCGATGTCGCAGTAAACAGGCTTTGAATCCAAGTGATGGGCTCTGTGGTGGCAATCGGCAGTTTGAGTAAGACCGTGCCGAGCATGATCAAGCACGCAAAGCTGAGGCTAAGTATTAATGGCGGTGCGCCCAACAATTTTTTGCCCGCTTTGGGTTTTCGCTCGATTGGGATAATAGAGGGATGCCACAAAACCATGTTACACCAACCTTGGAGCGACGTATTTCAGCTCAGCGCGACTACCACAAAGCAACAGCGTGTCGAACTCATTAAGCACAAACTCATCATTGATATTGGTGTAGACGGCTTCTTCGCGCTTCACCAAGATTGGCTGAATGTTATAACTGCCTCGGCTGATCAACTTAGAAAGCGGCGTATCGTGCAGATTGGATTTAACGTGGATTTCCACCACATACAAACCATGCCCCATTTCCAAATAGTTGTTCACCATCGGATAGTTGAGTGCCTGCGCGACTCTTACGCCCATCTCCTCTTCCGGATGAATAATGCGTTGTACACCAAGCTTAGACACGATGGTGTGGTGTGCTTTGGTGCTCGCTTTGACCCAAATGGATTTCACACCCAGATTTTTCAGCGCCAGCGTACACAACAAACTGGCTTGCATGTCTTCGCCAATCGCCACCAACACCACATCACTGTTCGCTAGCGCTAACTCTCTGAGTGCACCTTCGTCTGTTGCGTCACATATGACCGCTTGCGTTAACTCTTCGACGTATTTTTCGACGATTTTCGGGTCGCTATCCACCCCCGTTACGGTGTGTCCAAGATGAATAAGTTCTAAGCTGGCGGCAACGCCAAATCGCCCTAAACCAATTACTGTAAAGTGAGCCATATCAATACCTAACTGTGTTTTATGTATAGAAAATGCTAATGCGTTAAGGGCTAGACTGATTTTCCGTCGCGGAAAATAGGCAACACGAATCCTGTTCGAGTGCTGATAACCAGCACTAAACCTTGGCATTAACGTTGATTAAATTTGGAATTTAGTGGTGCTTGGACGTCTCAAGCACTAAACGATAACCCAGCCCCGGCTCGGTTTTTAATAGCCGCTGTTCGTCAGCACTATCGTTCAGTTTTTTGCGTAGTTGACTCACTAGCACGCGTAAGTAGTGAGTATCTTCGACATGACTTTTTCCCCAAATCACCGCTAGCAAATGAGTTTGCTCAATGAGTTTTCCCGGCTTGAGAATCAATTGTTCAATGAAAGAAAACTCTTTCTTGGTGAGTGGAATTTCCCTCTGATCCAACCAAAATTGGTGAGTGCTTTTGATGATTTTGACTCGGCCAGCCACCAGCTCATCAGCGATGGATTGCTCATCCACCAAATCTCGAACCAGCACTTTGATGCGCGCGATGAGCTCTTTTACGCCAAAAGGCTTGCTCAAGTAATCATTCGCGCCCGCTTCTAAAAGGCGGATTTTTTCCTCTTCTTGATCGCGAGCCGTCAGCACTAGCACTGGCGTTTTATACGTCTGACGAAGCGTAGTGAGAAACTCCTTCCCATCGCCGTCGGGCAAGCCTAAATCTAGCAGAATGACGTGCGGCGAATGCGCTTCGAAACACGCTTTGGCTTCTGAAATGGTACTCGCGCCAATGTAATCAAACCCTTCAGCAGACAGCGAAATTCGAATAAAGGTATGAATGCGAGGCTCATCGTCCACGACTAAAACTTTGTAACTCACGCCTGCTCTGCTCCTTGATTGAGTGGAAGTCGAATGCGGATCAGCGTCCCTTCTGATACTGGCATAGATTGAATATATCCTTGGTGTGCGGTGATGATGCCTTTGGCAACCGCGAGTCCCATTCCGGTGCCTGAATCGGCCGATTTGTTGTTCGTGCCGGAATAGAAAAGGCTGAATATTTTTTCCGCATCTTCAGCTTTGATGCCAATCCCCATGTCCCGAACATCAATCACGCACGACGAACCCTGCTTAGAAAGTGAAACCTCAACAGATTCATTCTCTGGTGAAAATCGCATGGCATTATCCAACACATTAAAAATCGCTTGTTCGATTAGCGAACGACTTACTGATAAATAACCAACGGAATCATCCATATTCATGGAAACTTTCTCGGTGTAATTCGGCAAACGAGAAACCGCATCCCGCACAATATCTGCAATCAGCTCATCTTTTTTGGTAATTTTTAATGTGCCATGCTGGAGCTTAGTCGCCTGTAAAAGGTTCTCGATATATTGGTGCAAACGGTGGCTTTCTGAAGTCGCACTGTCGAGCAATTCTTTGCGCTCTAAGTCATTGAGCTTGGGCATGTACTCGTTGAGTGTGGTCAATGTTCCAATAATGGTTGCCAGCGGCGTGCGTAGGTCATGGGACACCGATAGCAGGATGCTGTTTTGCAGCTTGGTTTGTTTTAACTCTCCCTGCTGGCGACGATAAAGATCCGCAAAGGTGCTGGTGATAAATGCCACCACCATAAACACGACTAAATTAAAAATGTCTTCCGGACGAAACATCTGCAAAGAGTAACGAGGCGTCGTGAAAAAGAAGTTGAAGCTCAACGCTTCGATCACCGCCGCCGCATAAGCGAATCGCGAGTTGCATTGAAACGCCACCACCACGACCGCTAACTGTAAAATCAGCAGGACTGCGGCTGTAGAGCCAAACAGTTGGTCTAACAACCATGAGACGACAACCGCGCCAACAATCACGGTAGTAGAAAAGAGAAAGGTGTTATCTCGCCATTGAACAAACATAAAATACATCAACCAAAATTCGATGTAGAAAACTTTAGCAAAAGCCCATTCGGAGTTCGCGTAAAAAAAGCGTAAAAAATTCAATAACGACAGTGAGTTATAAACATAATCATCATTAAGTTGGCCTAACTTAATGAATAATCACAAGTTAACGTTGCCCATTAACGCCTACTTACTCGGTATAAACGACAGACACAAAAAAGAGGAGCATTTGCTCCTCTTTCGTGTAGCGTCATATTAGATGACTTGCAGTTGAGCATCACCTTGCTCAGACAAAAATCCGCCGGTTTGATGCTTCCACAACTGAGCGTAAACACCACCCAATTGCAGCAGCTCGTAATGCGATCCTTGCTCAATGATTTTGCCGTCATCCATTACAATCAAACGATCCATCGCGGCAATCGTTGATAAACGGTGAGCAATCGCAATCACTGTTTTTCCTTCCATCAGAACTTCAAGGTTTTCTTGAATTGCCGATTCTACTTCTGAATCAAGTGCAGACGTTGCTTCATCCATGATCAAAATTGGCGCGTTTTTCAGCAGCACGCGAGCAATCGCCACACGTTGACGCTGACCACCAGACAGCTTCACACCGCGTTCACCCACTTCAACGTCATAGCCAACGTTACCTTGCTCGTCTCGTAGAGATTGAATGAAATCATGAGCATGTGCTTTCTCAGCAGCTGCGATAACGGCATCCATTGAAGCATCTGGATCACCGTAAAGAATGTTCTCTTTAATTGAACGATGCAGCAAAGAGGTGTCTTGCGTGATCATACCGATGTGTTGGCGAAGAGACTCTTGTTCAACTTGAGAAATGTCCTGTCCATCAATGCAAATCTTACCGCTATTTACGTCGTAAAAGCGCAGCAACAAGTTGACCAACGTGGATTTACCTGCCCCAGAGCGACCGACAATGCCGACTTTTTCGCCCGGTTTGATAGTCAGATTCAAGTTCTCAAATACTGCCTTCTCATCACTGTAGTTAAAACCTACGTGATCAAAGCAGATCTCACCTTGAGAGATTTGCAAAGGCTTAGCATTTGGTACGTCTTTCACTTCAACATCGTTTGAAATCGTATTAATACCGTCTACTACTGTACCGATGTTTTCAAACAGTGCGCTAACTTCCCACATGATCCACTTCGACATACCTTGTACGCGCAACGCAATACTGATGGCAATCGCAATAGCACCAATTGTTACAGCGTGATCTAGCCATAGATAAACCGAAATGGCACTAATAGACATCAGCAGCAAATAGTTGATGGCATCCACACTAAACAGTAAACAAGTCACCATGCGCATTTGGCGGTAAACCGTCACCAAAAATTGCTTCATGCTGCTTTCTGCGTATTCCAACTCTCTTTGCGAGTGCGCGAATAGCTTTACGGTAGATATGTTGGTGTAAGAATCGACAATGCGCCCAGTCATTACAGAACGAGCATCCGCTTGCTCCGTCGCTACTTGTTTCATTTTAGGGATAAAGTAGAACTGGATAACCGCGTACATTCCTATCCAAATCACAATAGGCAACATTAGCAAACCATCGGCTTCGCCCATCATCCAGAGCATCGAAAGAAAATAAACGCTGATATAAACCAGTACATCCACCAGCTTCATGACCGTTTCTCGTACCGCTAACGCACTTTGCATCACTTTGGTCGCAACTCGGCCTGCAAAGTCACGCTGGAAAAATCCAACCGCTTGTTTTAGCAAGTAACGGTGAATCAACCAACGGATAGACATCGGGTAGTTACCCAATAACGTTTGGTGCATCACCATTGAGTGGACAAAACCGAGAGCTGGCATCACAACCGCCACTAAGAACAGCATCATTAGCATGCGATCACCCTGGTCTTGCCAGAATGTTGCGCGATCTTGATTAGAGAGAATATCGACGAGCTCGCCCATATAACGCAACAGCGTCACCTCTGTGATGGCAATAAGCGCACTGAACACTGCCATAACGAGTAAAGGGGCTTCAAAGCCACGAGTGTAAAAACGACAAAAGCCAAATAGCGTCTTCGGTGGCTTTTCGGTTTCCATCTGGGGAAAGGGTTGGGTCAGTTTTTCAAACCAATTGAACATAACAATGACTTTAGGTACCGCGAATGAATTTGCGAACGTTTTACTATCTTTTGATACAAAAGTCAGTAAAATACCGAAACAAAAGCTCAAATGATAATAATTACAATTAAGCTTAGCGTTAATCATAATTATCGGGAATAGATTTATGCAAAAGAATAACTCACTGACCATCGCTATCCGCAACGCGTTGGTTTGTGCTTTAGCACCTACAGCAGTGGTTGCATTCACAGCACAAGCTCAAGAAGACGTCGTACAAGATGACGTGATTGCCATGGAGACCATAACGGTCACCGCGCAAGCACTTAAAGTAGAAACCCCGGCAGCAGAAACGCCGCGCAGCGTATCTATCATTTCTGAAGATGAACTTCGTGTTCGTGCACCGAAAAAGCTAGATGAAGCATTACGCTACACGTCTGGTGTAACCGCTCAGCCTTATGGCGCAGACAACGACACTGATTGGTTCAAAGTTCGTGGATTTGATGCAGCGACTTACCTAAACGGCAACCGCCTATTCCGCGATGGTTACTACACATGGTTGGTCGAACCTTACGGCCTAGAAAGTGTAGAAGTCGTTAAAGGTCCATCGGCTATTCTGTTTGGTGAATCGGCACCAGGCGGTATCGTGAATGCTGTTCAGAAAAAACCAACGTTTACGCCTCAAGGCGAAGTAAAAGTCGAAGTTGGCAACAACCAACACCAATCCGTAGGTTTTGACATTGCTGACGAAGCAAACGACGCAGGCACTGTGCGCTATCGTTTGGTTGGCTTGATGACAAGCCAAGATGGTGAACTGGACGGCACAAATAACGAGCGTTTCTACCTAGCGCCAAGTGTCGAGTTCGACATTTCTGACCGTACAATGCTGACCGTTTTGGCAACTTACCTTCATGATGACGGTGTACCAACTAACCCATTCTTCCCGGCAGCAGGTACTCTGATTGGTTCTAACTTTGGCAAAATCGATCCTTCGACTAACCTTGGTCAGCCAAACTACGATAAATACGAACGCACGCAGTTTTCTCTAGGTTACTTACTAGAGCACGACATCAATGACACGTGGTCACTCTCGCAAAACCTCAACTACGGTTCGAATGAGTTGTACTTGCGCAGCTCTTACGCGTTCTCAAACAACGATCCAGCGAAAGAAGAGTTAACGCAAGGCATCGTATTCCGTGACGGAAAAAACCAGAGCATCACGTTCGATAACAATGCTGTCGGTAACTGGATGACAGACAACGCAGAGCACACAGTGCTTATCGGTATGGATCTGCAATTCCACAAAACCGATGGCGACGAGCAGGACAACTACGCATTTGGCACCATCAATCCGTGGAACCCAGTTTACGGTAACTTCACCCCTCTTGATCCTGCCAACAACGTGAAACGTGAGATTGAGAAATCTCAAGCAAGTCTCTATTCACAATACCAATTGAAACTGCATGAACAGTGGATTGGTAACATCGGTGCTCGTTACGACTGGGTGAAAACAGAAAACTCTGGCAAAGGCGCTACCGTTGATCAAAGTGAATCTCGTGATGATGGTCAGCTCTCTCTAAGTGCGGGTGTGATGTACCTTGCAAACAATGGCCTGTCACCTTACGCAAACTACTCTCAGTCGTTTGAAGTGATCAGCACTATTGATGCGGCAACCAATGAACTTTACAAACCGCTGGAAGGCGAGCAAGTAGAAGTGGGTGTGAAGTATGAGCCAAGCTTTATGGATGGCTTTATCAACCTTGCATGGTTCGACATCACGCAAAAGAATGCATTGGTCACAAACCCATCAACATGGATTGCGACACAAACAGGTGAAGTGACATCTCAAGGTGTTGAGCTAGAAAGCACGGCGCAGCTAACCGACGATCTAAAACTGATGGCAAGCTACACCTACACTAAAGCGAAAACAGATGAGAGCTTTGGCCAAGGTAAAAAACAAGCCGCACTTATTCCTGAGCACCAAGCTTCTGCATGGGTAGACTACAGCGCCTACAGCCTGATTCCAGGCCTCAATATCGGTACTGGTGTGCGCTACGTAGGTGAGTCAAAAGATAACCCTAAGAGCTCGAACCTAACGGTTCCTTCAGTCACTCTTTGGGATGCGTCAGTCACTTACGACATCACTTCACAGTGGCAAGCACAGCTAAACGTGAACAACATCCTAGATAAAGAGTTTGTTTCAGGTTGCGATTACTGGTGTTACTACGGCCAGTCTCGCTCTGTTATGCTAAACGCAAACTACCGCTGGTAATTGTACTTCTACTCCCCTCTATTGAGGGGAGTTTTCTCCTAAGAGCCATCCATGTTTCAACTGTCTAATATTGAGATCGTGCGAGGTGGACGTCAGATCCTCGGCATCGAACAACTTAACATCCCAACAAATGAGCTAACGGTCGTTTTAGGCCATAACGGTTCAGGTAAGTCGACACTGGTGAACCTGCTTTCTGGTCAAATGCCACCAGATAAAGGCACGGTAACACTAAACGATACTTCCCTTTCATCACTCAAAACCAAAGAGTTGGCAAAACAGATCGCCTATTTGCCACAAAAGCTGCCCTCTTCGGCTGGTTTAACGGTAGAAGAGCTAGTGCGCTTAGGTCGCTTTCCGTGGCGTGGGGCACTTGGTCGTTGGAAAGCTGAAGACAAACAGATCATCACGCAGGCTATGGAACGAACAGGGGTTACACCTTTTGCTCAAGCTTTGGCGGATGACTTATCGGGCGGCGAGCGCCAACGCGCTTGGGTGTCTATGCTACTGGCTCAACAATCGCCAATTTTAATTCTCGATGAGCCAACCTCGGCGCTCGATGTTCACCATCAGTTTCAACTAATGGCGCTGCTGGCAGAACTGAATCGAACCGAGAACGTAGGCATTATCGTGATCCTGCACGATCTGAACTTAGCCCTGCGCTACGCCACCCACATTGTTGCGCTCAAAAAAGGTAACATTGCCTTTGAAGGCAACGCCGACATGTTGTTAGACGAGGCACGCCTTTCTAAACTATATGAGTCACCAATTAAGCTGATTGAGCACCCAAGCCCGGCTAACACATTAGCGAGCCAAAAGGTGGCTGTTGTATGCGCATAATGGCTCGTTTACTTACTGTGGTTACACAATCTGCTTTTTTCCTCGTATTTTTTATGACCAATGCACATGCAGTCATCACCGTTACCGATGAATATGGTGAGCATAGTTTTGAGCAAGCGCCTCAACGCGTTGTTGCCTTAAACTGGGACATCTTAGAACAAGTTTTGGCGCTAAACGTAGAACCAATCGCAGCCCCAAATTTACCAGGCTACCGCCAATGGGTCGTCAATCCAACCGCACCAAAGTCAATTGAAGATATTGGAACCCGAGCAGAGCCCAACTTAGAAAAAATAGCCAGTTTAAAACCAGATGTCATTCTTGCTGCGTCTCCACAGCAAGACTTGATTCCGTTACTCAAACAAATTGCTCCGGTAATCTATTTACCTAATTTTTCTGAAAATGAGGCCGCAGCTGAAACGGCCATTCGTCACTTTCGTACGCTCAGCAAGCTATTCAATAAAGAGGCACTTGCTGAACAGAAACTGGCAGAATTAGATGCTTCATTTGCGCAGATGCGCCAGCGAATTCGCCACTATTACTCTGCTCCACTCAGCGTTCTTGTGATGCGATTTTCAACCCCGAATACTGTATTACTTGCAACCGAAAACTCCACCACTGACTACGTGGTTAGAAAACTGGGATTACAGGCTCCAATTAAAGAGGACCCACGTGCGTGGGGAGTAAAGCAAGATCGAATCAATCGGCTTCAGAGCCTTCAAAACAGCTACGTTCTCTACGTACAGCCTTTCCCAGAAGAACGAAAACTGAAAGAGTCGCCACTCTGGCAAGCGATGCCGTTTGTGAAAAAGCAGCGGGTAAATTCAGTCAGAGCAGTGTGGGCGTATGGCGGTGCCATGTCTTTGCAATACACCGCTGAAGCGATTACCGACAGTCTAATAGAGTTGGCACCAGAACAATGAGAACGAAACATTATATTGGTTATCTGGCGCTGATTACGTTACTTAGCGTCTTTAGCCTACAAATTGATACTAATTTATCACTTTTCGAACAATGGCAATTATTAACAAAACCAGAGGTAGCAACCGAGTTTCGTGATGTATTCTTTACGCAAGCGCAGCTTCCTAGGTTAAGTATGACCCTGCTTGTTGGTGCCATGCTTGGTCTCACCGGCAGCTTAATGCAGCAATTAACGCAGAATAACCTCACTTCGCCGTTGACTCTTGGCACCTCTTCTGGTGCTTGGCTTGCATTAGTCGTGGTAAATATTTGGTTCGTCGATTGGGTAGCCGATTACTCTGCATTAGCCGCAATGGTGGGGGCTTTAGTGGCGTTTGGCCTGATCGTATCAATTGCAGGTGTGCGTAACATGACAGGTTTGCCGCTGGTCGTTTCGGGGATGGTGATCAATATCTTGCTCGGTTCTATCGCCACAGCCATTATTATTTTAAACGCCCAGTTCGCACAGAATATTTTTATGTGGGGAGCCGGAGATCTTTCTCAATACAGCTGGGATTGGTTTGAGTGGTTATTGCCTCGCTGCGCTATCGCAATCGTAATTTTGATCGTCGCACCACGTATTCTGACCTTAATGAAACTAGGACAAGAAGGCGCAGCAGCCCGAGGCTTAGCGGTATTACCCGCGTTTGGTGCGTTAATGGTGATGGGTATTTGGCTGGTATCTGCCTCAATCACCGCAGTTGGCATTATCAGCTTCATCGGATTACTGACACCCAATATTGCCAGAGCGATGGGGGCAAGAACACCGCGCGACGAATTGATCAGCAGCATGCTTTTGGGCGCAATGCTACTAATCATCACAGACTCTGCCGCTATCTCGCTGAGCTTATGGTTAGAGGAAACCATTCCTAGCGGTGTAGCGGCTGCAGCTATTGGCGCTCCCGCTTTAATTTGGTTTACTCGTAAAAAGCTGACGGCAACCGATCAACTTAACCTTTCAATGAGCCAAGGAAAAACGGCGCTTTCTAAACGCGCGGTATGCAGCATTGCGCTATTCAGTCTGGTTGGGATTCTAGCTTACTCATTCGTTACCCATGGTATAAACGGAATTCAATGGTCTGTGCCAGGTGAGTTCCAATGGCAATTGCGTTGGCCGCGAATGTTAACCGCACTTTCTGTCGGTATTGCGCTATCCGTTGCCGGAATCATTTTGCAACGCATTGTTTATAACCCTCTGGCAAGTCCCGATATTCTCGGTGTGTCTTCCGGAGCCACGTTTGCCATTATAACGACAGGAGTCATCGCTGGGTCGCTTCTCTCCGCATTTAGCTGGGGTATCGCTTTTTTCGGAAGTATGTCCGTATTGATGTTATTGCTGATTATCGGTAAACGAAGCCATTTTAATCCATCTAACTTCGTGTTGTCCGGCATCGCACTAACGGCACTATTAGAAGCCCTCGTTCAATTTTCGCTAGCTCAAGGCTCAGGTGACAGTTACAAAATTTTATTGTGGCTAACTGGTTCTATTTATCGAGTCACAGCCAACACCGCACTAATGCTATGTTTGGCCATAATAGTTCTGCTTGCCGCTGTATTCTCGATTTCTCGTTGGCTAACACTAATTTCCATCGGGCGACAATTCTCAAATGCACGAGGGCTTAACCCTACCGTAGCCAATACGCTTATGCTCACCATCGTTGCTTTGTTATGCGCCTTTTCTACCGCTACAGTTGGTCCAATATCCTTTGTTGGCTTGGTCGCTCCCCATATTGCGATGATGTTAGGAGCAAGAAAAGTGAAAGAGCAACTGTGTGTCGGTGCCTTAATTGGCGCAACCCTAATGTTGTGGGCAGATTGGCTAGGACAAATCGCTATTTATCCAAGTCAGGTCGCAGCTGGCACGTTGGTCGCTATTATAGGCAGCACTTACTTCCTATTTTTAATGCTGAAGAGTAAATTCAGCTAAGTTGGGAATATTGTTACAGCCTAAAAATACGCTAAGAAAAACAAACCCCGCTATTTTGATAGCGGGGTTTGAAATTAAAGGCGAAGTACGATGCTCTATTCTTCTCGCACTACAGGAAAACGTTGCTCATAAAGTTCCATAAAGTCCTTACGAATTAAGTGCTCTAAGTGGTTCGCTTTATCGGTTGGGCAGAAAATCATCACGTGCAGAATTTGTTCACCATTAATGTTACTAGAAATATGCATATGTGGCTCAGAACCAGGAAGGTCAACACCGGCATGTTTTTCAATCATCGCATTGTAACGATGTGCAACATCAGCAAAGTAACTGCAATGTTCTTCAATTTTATCAGTTAAAATCGGTAGCAGTGGATACAAATTGACGAAGTCTTTCACCACTACAGAAAAGTTGTGGTAAACGTACCGCTTCATGAAGTTGAGGTTCTTTACTGGATAGGTAAAGAACATACTATTAGGCAATGTCGCTGTTTTGCCGGTGTAATGATATTGCCCATGATGCAGGTCGATCTCTTGAATCACCGTCGCCATCATATTGTGCTCAATCACTTCACCGCATAACTTCCCGACCTCAATCCAGTCCCCAACGCGAAAAGAACGTGAACTTGCTCTTTGAATCGAACCCGTAAAACACAAAATGATTTCTTTGGATGCCACTACAATGGCAACGGCAATCGCCGTTACACTCAGAGCAAACTCGTTAATTTCTGATTGCCATAAAATAAATAAAATCAGTAATGTAACAGCAAAGGTGCCATTTTTAGTTCTGGACATCCAACTACGCTGATCTTCTGAGAGAAAAGCGTGATCACCACGAATCATCGATAAAATTGCACGACGAATTAACCACATAATCGCAAAGATCAGTGCGGTAAAAATCAATTTATGAGTGAGAAGAAAATCGACAACTAACTGCACTTTCTCCATTCCACGGCTCCCTCGAATAAAAATACGGCCCAGTAACAGCTAACGATAACAAATTATTTTGTCTGTTGTCCGTGCTCACTCAAGTCTTTTTGAAATTACTCCTCTCTGAAGGCGCGATTCATGCTTTCTGTAATTGGCTTTATTAGGTAGCTCAATGGCGTTCGTGGCTCAGATAAAATAAGCACTTCGGCATTCATACCTGAGGTTAAACGATGTTTTGTCACATCTTCCGGTGAAATTGCAATTCTAGCGAGATAAAAATCTTCTTGGTTTTCTTGCGAGAGCTTATCGGCAGAAATCGTCAGCACTGTACCGTCTAAAGGTGCCAACGTCCGTGCATTCAGAGCGGTCAGACGAACATGCGCTTGCTGGCCTGGATTCACTAAATCAATATCCTGAGGATTAACACGAGCCTCGACTAACAACTTATCGTCTTGCGGGACCAGTTCTAGTAACGTTTCACCCGAGCCAATCACACCTTTTTCGGTAAATACTTGCATGTTGACTACGCGACCAGAAATAGGTGCGTTGATCGTTGTTCTTGCGACAATATCTTGAGCGGAGCGATATTCTTCCCGAATTGCGACAATTTCCGTTTTGGTGTTTCGTAGTTCCTCGACAATCTCATTCAGCCTTTCAAGCTTCAACTCTTCAATTTGCGCTAGGTTCTCATCTAACCTTTTTCTAACGGTGAGCGATTGCCTGTCTAACTGGCTTAAGGTACTTCTCACCTCCGCTGCTAAGCGCTTGAGTTGAAGCAAAGTAGATTTTCCCGAGAAACCTTTTTGCACCAAGGCTTGGTTGCTGTCTATTTCTTCAGCAATAAAGTTGAGTCGTTCCGTCTCAATCACTTTGGTTTGCTGAAGGTTTTCAAGCTCTAAATTTGCTCCAGAAATACTCTGCTCAATGATACTCAGTTTACTATCAAAGAATCGCTTTCTCGCTTCAAAGATCTTGTTTTGAACTAGTTGTGCTTCTTGTACTATATCGACACGGGGAATGCTTTCAAGATCATCAGACCATACAATCGTTGGAAGCTCGTCAAGCTCCGCACTTAAACGGTTTTCCTTTGCTAGAGTATGGATAAAACGACCACTTAACGAGTCCAACTTAGCCATAGCTTGACGCTTAGAAAGTTGAATTAATAACTGACCTTTTTCGACTAAATCCCCTTCCTGTACATATAGCTTTTCAATAATACCGCCTTCTAAATGCTGAATTTCTTGTCGCTTAGTGAGAACTGACAAATCACCATAAGCAATCGCTGCACTTTCTAATTTGGCTGTTGCAGCCCAGTAGCCAAGACCTCCAAGAAAAACACTTAAGGTCACCACACCGAGTAAAATTGGTTTTCGAAAGCTTAGTCTCGCTTTGGGGCTAAAACGATATACGATCTCGGTAGAACTCTGATTAACGGTTGGCAGTTGATTGCTCATTTCTTACCCTTGGGATATCTGTTCTTTCTTCGCCCATCAAACGTTTTAATACTTCATCTTTAGCGCCGTATAACTTGACTCGGCCGTCAGCCAAATACAACAGCCTATCCATTTGTCGTAACGTACTCGGATTGTGGGCAATGACGATAATCGTTGTACTCTGTGCTTTTAAATGGGCAATCAAACGTTGATACGCAGCCTCTCCCTCACCATCGAGGTTGGCATTCGCTTCATCGAAAATCACAATAGATGGGTCGCCATAAACGGCTCTTGCAAGAGCGATTCTCTGCCTTTCCCCCCCAGATAAACCACGGCCATTTTCACCAATAATGCAATCATAGCCTTTGTTTTTCTTGAGTATTAATTCATGACATCCTGCTAGTTGCGCCGCCTTGATGACTTTAGCGGGGTCTTCTTCTTTAAAGCGTGCGATGTTCTCTCGAATTGTGCCAGGAAATAACTCCACCTCTTGAGCGAGATACCCAAAATGTACGCCGCGATCTTCAGATGACCATACGGAGACTTCCATACCATCAAGAGTCACTTTACCCGCTAACGGCTTAACCGTACCTAATAGCAGCCGAGCAAACGTCGATTTACCCGTACCAGAAGGGCCAATCACCCCAACAGCAACACCCGGAGGAATCGATAAGCTGAGCGATGAGAGCACTGGTTCAGTTGCTCCAGGATGGCGATAGGCCAGTCCGGAAAGCTCATAGTGTCCTTTTGGTTTAGGCAGTGGCATATCTGATTCATCTTGGCGCACGATCCCATCGATTTCTTTCAACCTTTTATAGGCGCCTTTAGCAGACATCGCGCTTCGCCACGTGCCTATCGCCTGCTCCATCGGCGATAATGCCCGACTCATTAATATGGAGCTCGCGATCATCGCCCCTGCCGTTATCTCATGTTGGATAACTAACCATGCACCACCTCCCAGTAAAAATATCTGTAATGAGCCACGTACAAACTTAGAAAAGTTAGCCATGTAGATGGACTTACCTGCAACTCGCTCTTCAAGCACATTCACTTCACTCACGCGCGACTGCCACTTCTCTAAAAATGCATTCATCATCCCCATTGCGAGAATTGAATTGGAGTTTTGCGTGGCTAATTCTGCGTTGTTGATATGAGAAATCGCTCTGACTTCGCTCTCTTGCATTGTTTTACGCGTCATCAGCTCATTGAGTAGACCTAGGCTAAACAATACGATAGATCCAAGTAACGCGATGTGACCTAGTATCGGGTGCAATAAATACACAAATAAAATAAACAGCGGTGTCCAGGGCGCATCCAACAGTGGATAAGGTGCTTGACTGCTCAAAAAGCTTTTGATGTTCTGAATGTCTCTCAGAGTTTGCGAGGTATAACTCTTCCCGGTATGTGATTGATATTGAATCGTGCGCTTGAGCATGAAAGCGGAGAGTTTTGTATCCATCCAATAACCAAAAGATTTACTCATTTGTGCTCGTGCAATGTCGATGATGGACATGGTTAACAGCGCGACAATTACGATGACAGTGAGCAAGAATAAAGTATCGGTTGAGTAGGAGGATATCACTCGGTTGTACACTTGAAGCATGTACAACGGAATCGAGAGAACCAATAAGTTGATTAAAAGGCTAAAAACGATCAGCAAGCCCGCAAGCGTGCATAGTTTTTGTTTCACTTCTTTGAAAACCGTTTTTTGCACGACTACTTCCGTTTAACGTGAAAATTGTAGGCGCCAGAAATACTAGCGCCTAGCTTAAGGTAACCTCAAATCGCTCTAGAGTGTCCGATTAGTTCACCTCAGCATGGCAGAGCCACGCAAACTAATTCCCATCCAGAGTTATTTTCAGTCGTTTAGATTACGAACAGATCTGCACCATAGGTGTTGATGTCAGTTTCAGTCACGCCAATAAGTTTCACTGTTAGATCAGCCCCATCGGTAAACACTGCATTCCCAACTGCATCGTAGCTAAAGCTTAAATCACCAAAGTCAGTGACAGAGTCGCTAATGATGTGCAAAGAGTCTTCACCAATGGTGAAGTCAACAACTTTGGCTTCGCCATGGCCACCAAACTTATCCGTGAACACAAACTTATCGCCATTGCTGCCGCCAACTAAAACGTTGTCACCAGAACCAGCAACAAGAATATCTTCACCGACACCACCATTTAATTTATTGTCGCCCAGCAAACCCAACAGCAAGTCATTACCGGTACCACCGCCGAGGTAGTCGTTTCCTGTACCAGCCCTAAGGATGTCATCTCCTGCACCACCGGTTAGGCGATCATCGCCGTCGCCGCCGATCACATAATCATTACCGCCACCGCCAACAAACGAGTCATTACCACCAAAACCGATAAACAAATCATCGCCGCCATCGAAATCAGCAAATTGGTTATTTACACCTGCATCGCCTAAATACGTGTCATTGTCACTTGCGCTCATTTTTATTCCCTCTTAGCTTATTAATTGAATAGACCTTCTGTTCCACGTCTGACTAGATTCGTCACGACATGAGAAGTCTAATAGTCAACTGAATAGGAATAAGTTTGAATATGGGATGATATTTCAGACTGACATTTTAATAATAAATATAAAATTTAGTACTTTATAGAGTATTTTCTTTTTATTACAGCAAGTTAATACTAGTACTACAGGTTTCTCTTAGCCCAACTTGTGGCTTGCGTACGGTTCTTTACTTCTAACTTTCTAAAAATATTGTATAGATGTGATTTAATAGTATGCTCGCTGATAAATAAAGAATCAGCGATTTCCATATTTGAACCACCTTCTTTCAACATTTTTAAAACCTGAACTTCACGCCGAGTAAGCTCAACCTCAATAGCAGGTTCGATAATGTTATTTGCTTCTCTACCTCGATAATAATTTACTAGCTGATCAAGTAATCTTCGAGACAGCCAGTTATCCCCTTTTATTATTGCTTTTAATCCCTGACAAACCTTGTCCATTGAATCTCCTGGACCAAATATACCTTTTACATGAGGCCAAGAAGCGAGTTCTTCTGTGTCTAAGTCATAACCTAGATTAAGCATTATGGTTCCTAGCACTTTATTACTATCTTTTAAATAAACTAAAGTTTCGGAAGGAATCTCAACTGAAAAATCAACAAGCAAAAAGTAGCGTTCCGGAATGAGTTCATGATAGCTAGGGTTTTTAGTATCAATGATCGTTATTTTAGTTTCTGTATTTTTAGAAAGCATTTCCTTAAAGTTTTCACTCTGTAAACTTTGTTGAGTGAGCATTAGGATTTCAGGCTTTTCCATATACTGTTCCATAATGTTTCTCATACTTTCAGTGACTTAACATTCTTAAATTAGTAGTTAATCGTCAGCACTTAGTTTGATATGTAAGTGCTAGTTCACAGAGTAAAGTTATTTGCTACTTTTTTAAATTCTAAAGTTATTAAAAAGAGAATCAAAAAAAGTGTTTCTCATAAAAGAAACACTTTTAACACATTCAGGTCACAGAAACTATTAAGAGTTTACTAAATTAGGCAACCTAATATTGCAATAGCATTACACCGTTAACGAGTTGTCTGAAATATTTTCCTTTGCCCAAATAAGTGCTTGAACTCTATTTTTCACATCAATCTTCTTGAAAATATTATGTAAATGCGTTTTTACCGTATTCTCGCTGACAAATAATTGTTCGGCGATTTGTTGATTGGACGCCCCCATGGAAAGAAAGGTAATTATTTGTTGCTCTCGTTTGGTCAGAATAGCGGAAACATTCTTATTTATAGGTTTGCAATGTCGACGAAGGTAAGTAATGTACTGCTGAGAAAACTTACGGCTGAACCACATATCTCCTTGAAGCACCTTACCAATACCAACTTGCAACGTTTTTATATCATCAGAGGTATAGAAAATACCGGCCAAAGTACGCCAAGCAAAGAGATCTTCTGTCGATATGGATTGCTCACAATTAATTAAGATTTCAAGCGTGTCTTTCTGCTTGGCCGCTTTAAACTCCGCATAACGGCGAAAAACTTCATCCGTGATCACGCTGCAATCAACAATAATGGCTGATGCAAGAGACTCATGTAACACTCCGTGAATCAGATTATCTGGCGTGATTAGAGCAACACTAATACCGAGTTTGGTCTCCAATACATCTTTCAACAGAGATGACTGTAGACTTCCCTCCGTGATTAAAATAACGTTTCTTTTTTTTTGCTGCTCCATCCTGATCGCATTCCCTTGGTCGTTTTTATTGAAATACGCAATAGATTTAGATAGAGCGGTAGTATTGTCAAGTATGAAAATCACTAGTACTAATTAATAACTCATTGAAGTGTCAATAATTTTTAAGTGGCAAGTATGTGAGAGGTATTAGCATTTTTCAGACATTAAAAAAGGGAGTATAAACTCCCTTTTTGTGTTTGAGCAGGTGATTTAATCACGCACGTTAGAGGCAAAACACCACCTAACTTAGTGGATTGGAACTGCGTTTTTTTGGTTAAACTTACCAAAGTGTTGTTCTAACACTTCTGGCGTCAGCTTACCTTCCGCTTCCAGCTTTTTCAGCTCAGCGACGATCGCTTTTTGCTCTTCTAGCGACGGCAGTTTTACTTCTGGCTCCTGAGCGGTTTCTTGAGAAATTTGCTCTAGTTCTTTTTCGAAGTCATTCATAGTACTTACCTAAAATTAATGATTGAACTTTTAAACTTCGCCTATTCTATCCAACTCTATAACTTGAAGCTACCAACCATCTTGTCTAAACGAGAAGAGAGCGCTTGAAGATCGCGACTTGCATCCGCCAACTCTTCTGCTGTCGCGGTTGTCATTTCATTTATCGCGTTGATTTCTTCGATATTTTGATTAATGGTATGCACCACCGTGGATTGCTCTTCCGTCGCCGTTGCAACTTGTGTATTACGATCAGAGATGTCGGTGATTCGTTCAGAAATACTGATTAATACCTCGACTGCTTCATCGGTAGAAGTAACCCCTTCTATGGTGACCGCTTTGCCCGCTTCCATAGCACTTACCGCGTCTTGTGCGTCACTTTGAAGCTGATTGATCATGCGCTGAATCTCTTCTGTAGAATCAGCCGTGCGTGAAGCTAGGTTTCTTACCTCATCAGCAACAACCGCAAAACCACGTCCCTGCTCACCAGCACGAGCAGCTTCAATTGCAGCGTTTAGCGCAAGTAAATTCGTTTGTTCAGAGATGTCACGAATTACACCCAGAATCGAGCCAATATCTTTGGTTGTCGATGCCAACTGCGTAACAACAATATTGGTTGTTTCAACATCATCGGCTAGGCGGCTGATCACCTCTTTTGCTTTCATCACAACTTCTCGACCAGTTTGAGTGTTATCTGAAGCCTGATTTGCCGTATCAGCAGCGGTAGCAGCGTTCGATGCAATTTCACTGATGGTCGCACCCATTTGGTTGATAGCTGCAACTACTTGAATGGTTTGATCACGCTGCTCTTGGCTGTTGTCGTGTGTGGATGTTGCTTTCGTTGACACACTTTCTGCCGCTTGACTTAATGAGCCACTGGTTAAAGCAACCTCTTTCATCGTGGCATGAATCTTCTCAATAAATCCATTAAAGCCTTTTGAAAGCTGAGCAATTTCATCATTACCCTTAATTTCAATACGCTGCGCCAAATCGCCTTCACCTTGCCCAAGGTCGGTAAAACGATCGGCAATCAGTCGGATTGGTTTCGTAATGCTGTTTGCCAACCATACGCCCATGAGGATGAATACAACGGCAACAATGATGGTCGTAAACAGCATTTTTTTAGCTGTCGCATTCAGGTCTGCGAATACTTCATCAACGGGAACCACGCCAATAACAAACCAGTTCATTGAAGGAACATACAAACTAGAAACAAAAGTATCCTGCCCTTCAAACTCCACATTAATTAGGTTGAAGCTATTTTTGTTCAACAGCGCACTTGCGTCACTACCAAATAGTTTAGTGATAGAAGTTTGGTTCTTACCTTGTTGGCGGTGTATTTGAATCTGGCCTTGTTCATTAGTGAGGAACACGTAACCCGTATCTTCAATTTTAAACCCATTGAGCAAAGCAACCATGTCTCCCATAGATTTAGAGAGACCTGACATTGATGTACCATTAAGATCTTGGAAATTGGCAAACATTTTCACTTCGCCATTTGCCTCTTGGAACACACTCACGGACGTTTCTTGACCAGACGACGTAAATCCAAAGAACCAAGCATCTTGCGTTCGGTTAAGTTGACGTAAGAATCCGTTTTGATTCCAGTAATATGCCGTTTGACGATTCGCTACCGACGCATCATTAAGACCATACTGTGATTTAACGTTATTGAGCTGCTGAACCAACTGAACTTCTACTGACGGATCACGGTCTGTATTAGATAGGGCTTCAACAATAAATTCGTTTGTAGCCAGCTGTTTTGCCGCTTGTTGCATTTCGACAACTTCGCGGTCAATTTCGGTATTGATTTGCTGCAACATCGCAGGTAGCTCGATGTCAATAAGACGATGGCTCAATACATCTCTCGCATGACGCTGAGCCATAACACCAACAATGATTGTTGATGCTAGAACAGCAAACGTAATGCCAAGTACAACCTTCTGTTTGATGCTCAAGGAATGAAGTTTCAACATATTCGGACCTTTTAAAAGAATCACTTGTTATTGGCCCCACAAGGGGAATCAGGTGCATATCTCATGACACGCACACCACGGAATCTTTATCGGCTCATATGTACAAAACTAGAGGCATTTCTCATTATATTATGAAAAATAAATGTAACACACTGTCAAATAAGCACTTTCAGAGATAGCACGTACTTGCAATTCTCTGTAGCGTCCCAATATTGAAAAGATAAATTGCAATAGAGCATTGGAACTTTTTTCACATGGAAAATGACCAATACTCAACACGAAAATCACATGGATACCGAGAGTCCAAAGCATGCATAAATCTAACTTCGAAACTCTTCAGCAATACTTAGAGTCGCAGATCATCGGACAGCAAGATCTGGTAAAGCAACTGCTTGTTGCGCTTCTTGCGGATGGGCATATTTTAGTTGAAGGCCCTCCTGGGTTAGCAAAAACCCGTGCAGTAAAATCACTCTCAGACTGTGTTGAAGGTGACTTCCACCGAATTCAGTTCACCCCTGACTTGCTGCCAGCCGATTTAACCGGCACCGATATCTTCCGTCCAGAAACCGGAGAATTCACTTTCCAGTCAGGTCCTATCTTCAACTCGCTTATTCTTGCGGATGAGATAAACCGTGCACCGGCCAAAGTACAAGCGGCAATGCTTGAAGCAATGGCAGAGAAACAAGTCACAGCAGGTCGTCATACCTACCCGCTGCCAGAGTTGTTTTTGGTTATGGCAACTCAAAACCCGATAGAGCAAGAAGGGACCTACCCCCTTCCTGAAGCGCAGCTAGACCGCTTTTTATTGCATTTAGAAGTGGAATACCCAGATGCAGAGCATGAGCTATCTATCTTGCGTATTAACCGCGGAGAAGCAAAGGGCGAAGTAAAGGTTGAACGCCCAATGTTAAGCCAACAAGATATATTCACTGCACGTAAAGAAGTGTTGGATATTCATATGGCGGAAACGATAGAGCAGTACATCGTCCGTTTAGTTATGGCGACACGTCAAGCCAACGAATATGACACTGAGTTGGACAAGTGGTTGTCAATGGGTGTGAGTCCGCGTGCCACCATCGCTCTTGATCGCTGTGCACGTGCGCACGCTTGGCTTGCTGGTCGTGATTTTGTCTCTCCGGAAGATGTTCAAACCATGGCTTATCCGGTACTGCGCCACCGTTTATTATTGAGTTACCACGCTCAAGCGGAAGGCATTACGGCAAACCAGGTCATCGATAAACTGCTAAACCTTGTTGGCAGTGCATAAACAGGTGAGTGATATGTCCGCTACACATTCATTACCACCTCATGCGAATGGGGTGACATTAACCCTTGAAGAGCTGCTCCAATATCGCACTCAATCTGTACGTTGGTTACCACCAGCACAGAGTCTCTGGTCGCAGATGAGTGGTAACCATACCAGTCGCCAAAAAGGGCGAGGTATGGATTTTATGGAGGTGCGCCAATATCAACCTGGCGACGATATTCGCAGCATTGATTGGCGAGTCACCGCTAGGACCGGTAAAGCACATACGAAGTTGTTTGCAGAAGATAAAGAGCAAGCGGTCATTCTTTATCTTGATCTAAGTTCTAGTCTACATTTTGGATCTAAGTATGTACTCAAATCCGTTCAATTGGCCCACTTTGCCAGTGTTCTAATTTGGCTAACTCTAGCTAAAAAAGATCGCATCGGCGCAGTGATTGATGACGGACATCAATGTCTTGAATTTCGCCCCTCTTCTTTACAAAGACAAGGGCTGCGGATTCTTAACGCCATAGTCGACATACATAATGCGCAAGTAACTCGTACTGCAAGCAACGACACTCGTACACTGCCGTATACACAAGTATTGGAGACACTTCATACGCTCACCCCAAAAGGCAGCGAATTGATTATGCTCAGTGACTTTGCCCACGTAACACCAACGGAACTGGCACAACTACGTCGACTCAAACAACACAATAGCGTAAGGGCCGTTCAGTTTTATGATCCGTTAGAAAGAGGCGAAACAGACTTTAGAGGTCAAGTGAAAGCTTCGGATGGGCAGCATAGTCAATGGTTTAACTTTGGCTCTAAAGGACAACGAAGAGAACTCGAAAGCCACTTTACCCAACATCAAGAAACCATTAAGCAGCAATGCCATTCAATAGCAATTCCATTTAACACGCTATCAAGTGGCTGGCCCTTAATTTCACAATTAAGCTAACAAACTGACAAGCAGTATTTATTAAGCAGTAATAATAATGACAACAAACAACCAAAGCCTAAACCTTGAACCTTTGATTTTGCCAAACGCACCGGATTGGTTTCCGCTCGCTTGGGGATGGTGGGTGGTGCTTGCAGCCACCTTGCTCTTCGTTTTCGGCATTTGTCTTTATGTGAGATGGCGTAAAAAACACTTACGCGCAAAAAAGACAGCATTAACACTTTTAACTCAACCTACCGCGCCTCATACCCCCTCTTCTGCTCTGGAAATATTGCGCCAGGCAGCATTGAGTTACTTTCCGCGTGAAGAGATCGCACCATTAACCGGAATCGCTTGGTATGAATTTCTCGATAGCCATACCAAAGAAAGTCGATTCGTAGACAAACAACATCAGTGGCAAGAAGCGTTGTATCAGAATTCTTCCCAAGGGCAGCATCAAAGCTTGGTAGACGATTGTGTCTTTTGGATAACCTACGCTTTGCCACCAAAGAAAAAGGCAAATAACCGTGACTGAGCAAACACTCATAACCGATCTTGCCCAATGGCTAAACATTGAATTTGTCTGGTGGTGGGCACTGTTTTTTTTGCCCATCCCATGGCTGGTATACAAGTTCCTGCCACAAGAATCTCAACAAGCCGAGATCAAATTGGCGTACTTACCAACCAATGAGAATCGCAGCAAGCCTAAGCAAGCGCTGCAAAAAGCACTTTCAATCGCGATCTGGGGCCTTCTTGTCGTCGCTTGTGCGCGTCCAGTTTGGTTTGGCGATCCCGTTGAATTCCAACCCAAGTATCGGGACTTGATGTTAGTCGTCGATCTGTCCGGTTCGATGCAGCAGGAAGACATGGAACTCAACGGCGAATATATCGATCGCCTCACAGCAGTCAAAAAAGTTCTGTCTGATTTCGTAGCAAAGAGAAAAGGTGACCGTCTCGGAGTTGTTTTGTTTGGCGACCATGCTTATTTGCAAACACCACTCACTGCAGACCGCAAAACCGTCATGCAGCAGATTAATCAAACCGTCATCGGCTTGGTTGGTCAACGAACCGCCATTGGTGATGGTATTGGTTTAGGCACAAAAACCTTTGTAGACAGTGATGCTCCGCAACGAGTCTTGATTTTGCTCAGTGACGGCAGCAATACTGCAGGGGTGCTCGAGCCGCTAGAAGCAGCGGAAATTGCGAAAAAATACAACGCCACTGTTTACACCGTGGGCGTGGGCGCTGGTGAAATGATGGTAAAAGAGTTTTTCATGACTCGCAAAGTCAACACCGCAGCCGACTTAGATGAACAAACACTGACTAAAGTGGCAGAGGTGACAGGTGGACAATATTTTCGAGCGCGAGATACAGAAGAGCTCGAAAAGATTTATGACACCATCAACCAGCTAGAACCCGTATCTAGCGACACACAAACTTGGCGCCCTCAGTCTGAATGGTTTCCATATCCATTAAGCGCTGCATTTGTATTGTCGGTATTGTTATTCCTATTAAGGAGAAAACATGGCTGAGTTTATTTTCCTCAATCCTTATTGGCTTTTGGGGCTCATCGTGATCCCTATTGCACTCTTGCTTAATCACAAATTTAGAGCCCAAAAGTCCACACTGATTGCCCCTCACCTATCGCGGATGCTCGGACAAAACACGCAGTCTAAGCATTACTTCACTCTATGGGGTTTAGCTTGGGCAATAACTTGCATTTCATTAGCGGGGCCAAGCTGGCAGTCCAATGCTCGACCAAGCTTTGAATTAAACCAAAACCGTATCTTGGTGCTTGATATGTCTCGCTCTATGTTTGCTACAGACATCAAACCCAATCGGCTAGCACAAACACGTTATAAGGCGCTCGATTTGCTGCCTAAATGGAAAGAGGGAGCCACTGGACTTATTGCTTACGCTGGCGATGCCTATAACTTAAGTCCACTGACAACTGATTCCAGCACGCTTGCGGGCATTATCGAAAATTTGTCACCAGAGCTGATGCCTTTTCAAGGAGCAAACCTGCCTGCCGCGATTGAACTTGCGATCAACCAGTTTTCTCAAGCCGGCACGCAACAAGGCGATATCATCGTGTTAGCGGATGATCTTGATACGTCAGAGCTGTCTCGCGCGTTAGATTTAGTCCAAGGTACAAAGTTTCGCATTTCTGTTCTTGCCGTCGGGACTCCTAACGGTGCGCCTATCGCGCTGCCCGATGGCTCTCTGCTAAAAACGGCACAAGGCACAACCGTCGTAGCGAAAACAAACCTGAAAAACCTACAGACGCTAGCGAATAAAACTGGCGGTCTATTTGTTCCTATTCAGCACACCAACCGTGATGTTGAAAATATCGCGGCCTTTACTAATAACATTGGTAGCCAGCTTTCTGCGACCCAAAGCGAAGAAGTTAAAACTGATTCTCGTCTCAACAGTGGCTTTTGGTTACTGCCGTTGTTACTTCTTCCTGCGGCTTTACTGTTTCGACGCGGCCTGATTTGGATGGTAGTTGCGACTGTAGTCCCAGTAACGTGGACACCGCATGCAGAAGCTAATCCGTTCTTAAATGCCGACCAACAAGGAGCGGAACTCTACAAGCAAGGTGAGTATGAACAGGCGCAAAACCTATTTACAAACCCAAGCTGGAAAGGAGCCGCCAGTTATCAAAAAGGTGACTACGAAGCCGCTATCGAAGCATTTTCTCATGATGCCTCCCTTAACGGCCGCTATAACCTCGCCAACTCGCTCGCTCAAAATGGTCAATTAGAAGATGCGGCTGATTTGTATAAAAAGCTGCTAGAGGAAAAGCCTAACTTTGAAGCCGCGAAGAAAAACCTATCGGTTGTAGAAGAAAAGCTAAAACAGCAACAGCAACAGCAACAGCAACAGCAACAGCAACAGCAACAGCAACAGCAACAGCAACAGCAACAGCAACAGCAACAAAAGTCTCAAAACGAAGGGAAAGAAGCGCAAGAACAACAGTCACAAAATCAGCAAGATTCTGAAAATAAAAAAGAAAAACAAAAAACGGAACAACATCAACCGCAACGAGATGACAAGCAAGTGAAGGATCAAGGTGAACCAATACAGGCTAAAGCGCATCCCGAAAAAATGCATCAGGATGATCCTGAGTTCCGTCGACTAGAAGCAGTAGAAAGTGCTCGCGACCCAAGCTTTTTGATCCGTGCGCAAATGCAACTTCAAGCGCAACAAAAACAACCTCCACAACAATCTCAAAAGGAGTGGTAAGCCTGTGATGAACAAAGGCGTAAAACTGGTCTTTATTTTTGTGGCCAGCCTAATATCCAGTTTCTCGGTGATGGCACAGACACTTCAAGCTAGTGTGAATAAAACACAAGTAGCCAAGAATGAAGTGATTAACCTCAGAATCATTTCAGATACTGAGCTCAGCTCAGACTCAATCGACTTCAATGTTCTAGAGAAAGACTTCTTCTTGGGTCAACCTCGTTATGGCCGCTCTAGCAATAACATTAACGGAAGAAAATCAGTGCGTACCGAGTGGAGTATCTCAATTGCACCAATGAAAGAAGGTGTTCTGATTATTCCAAGTTTTTCCGCTGATGGCATGAAAACGGAGCCGATCAAACTACGTGTCAACGCGAGCCAAACAGACCCCAATCTTGATGATCTATTTAGCTTCAATATTACGGTCGACAACAGTACGCTCTACCCTCAGCAATCTGCAACATTACGTATACAACTTCTAATTAAAGCGGACACTCGACGCCTAGATAACCCGCAAATAGTACCTCCGCAGATTGAAGGCATGAAGCTTGAGGCACTGGGTGGCTTACAACAAAGACAGAAGATCTTAAATGGGTTAGAAGTAGCGGTCATAGAGCAGTCGTTTCGCTTAACGGCAAATCAACCAGGCACTTATACCTTGATAGGTCCTAAACTGACCGGTTCTTATATTTATGGCGACAGCTTGACGGGCTCAACCAAAATAATGCCTATCAACACCAAAGCGGAACGCATGCCAATCACGGTCAAACCGATTCCGAGCGAATTTAAAGGTGAATGGCTTCCTGCTTCAGCGTTAGAAATGACACAGAGCTGGCAAGACGATCAAGGTAATCTATTGTCGACTAACGCAATCAACACAGTAAAACAAGGCTCTTCACTCACTCGAACCATTCAAGTTAAGGCTCGCGGTACACAAGCCGAATATCTGCCACGAGTCAATATTAGTTACCCGAGTTCACTGCGCGTGTATCCCGAACAACCTAAGTTCGATAGCGCGAGAGATGGCACCGTTACCATGACGGTGAAGCAAGTCATTATTCCTACAGAGGCCAGGAAATATACCTTACCAGGATACGACTTGAACTGGTGGGACAGTCAAAATGATGAAGCGAAGAAAACAACGTTACCAGAGCTAACATTAGACGTAGAGAAAAATGACACTGGGCTAATCACGTTGCCGGAATCGCCTCTTTCAGCACCTTTAGTGTCAACCCCTAGTCCTGAATCAAGCGGCGGTGTGAGCAGTCTCTGGCGAACGTTAACCTTTGTTTTCTTAGGGCTTTGGATAATGACATTGGGAATCGCTATTTGGGCATGGAAAAAGCGGTCAATAACAGCGAGTGGAACGGTTTCAAATACTGAACAACCACTTTGCATCGACGCGCTAAAAAAAGTCATCGAAGAGGGCGATGCTGCGAAAATTGAACGCTCTGTAAATGAGTATTTAACCACTCATCAAGACAGGTTAAACCCTGGTGACGTACAAGCAATTAAGCAAGAGCTTAATGCCATGAATCGAGCGCGTTTTAGTGCTAACCAACAACCTTGGAGCCCTGATTCGCTGCTAGCCAAAATTCAAAACCTTGGCAAAGCAAACGTAACGAAAACCGACCACCAACTCGAAAAGTTATAAATAACTAGATAACAATGGCAGCTCTCATGAGCTGCCCATTCTCTTATCCGGCCAAATTTGCTTTAGCGGTTTTATCTAGAGCACCAACCGCCGCCCCCTTCCCTATCAAGTTGCTCTTATGAACATCACTCACTCAACAAACACTTGGGGCTCGTATTCGTATCGCCTTACACAATTTCGCCCATGATTCTTCGCTTGATAGAGTGCCTTATCCGACAACTGATATAAATGGTCGAAATTAAAGTCTTTGCCTTTCGCTTTATAACAGGAGTAACCGACTGAAACGGTGAGTAACTCCCCTTCTGGGTTATGTCGATGCTTTATCCCCTCGCCCTCGATGCACTGACGAATGCACTCTGCTCTCAGTCGAACCTCCTCTTGCTCAGAACCAATCATGAGCAATGCAAACTCCTCACCTCCGATACGGCAAAAAACTTCATCTTCACCTTTGGTATGATGATCCAAGATATAGCCAATTCGCATCAATGCGATATCGCCTTCGAGATGACCATAGTGATTATTGAATAAGCCAAAATGGTCAATATCAATCAGGATCAGGCCAAACGACATGTCGTCTTCACACTCTAGGGCACAATATTTTTGCATCACATGTTCTAACATGCGGCGATTACCAAGACGCGTCAAAGGATCGAGCTTAGAAAGTACCTCAAGCTGTCGATTGGCTTCCTCCAACTCTTTTGTTCGGTTCTGAACTTCCAGCTCTAAGTTTTCGTTTAATTCGCGAATCGCCTCTTGAGCTTGAGTACGTTGCAATACTTCAGCTAAGCTGGACGCGAACATACGAATCACTTCACGTAACTGAGAAGTTAACGGCGCACGTGTCAGCAAATTATCAACAGCGATAAAGGCGATAGGACCACTGCTATTTGAAGTCAATACCGTCATCGCAGCCCAACCAAAGCCAACAATATTACAGTCATGATAAATAGGCACTGATTCTTCAAATGCGACTTCGTTTGGCATTGAGCGAGCCAGATTTATAAGAGAGAAATCTTGGGTTTCGCCAAAGAAGTAAGATTCATCCACCACATTACCTTGAATATCGGTACCCCACGTTCCTTGCATGTAAGAGCAATTTTCATCAGTTAAAAACACCGCCATTCGATCAATACCAAGATTTTTAATGGCGAAAGTGACGGCCGATTTGCATACTCCACTGACAGTAGTGCAACGTGATAACTCAACCATGCTTGAATGCAACATGCGTACGTTTTGTTCTTGGCGCTTACGAATGTAAATTTGAGAGAAGAGTGAACCAAACGAGTCCAACATCTGTTTTTGATATGCCGTTATCGGCTTACGATGAATAAAGTTATCTAGCGCGAACCACCCAAACGGTTCATTGCCATCGCGTAAAATCAACATCGCATTCCAGCCCTGCCCGATGACCTTGCCTGCTGTGTATATTGGCGCGTCTTCTACAATCACTAAGTTGCTCTCAAGGCTAGATAACGCGGTGATATACTCCTCGCTAAGTTGGTGTAAATCGTATTGTGTGTGAAATTCATCAATCGTAATTCCTGACTCATCCGTGCCGTATGTACCACTGAAGCTGCGCTTTTTCATATCGAGAAGCATCAGTGTAGAGCGATCAAACCCAAGTCGTTCACGTAACGCTTCGACGGCTTTGTAGTACAAGTCCTTTAAAGAATCAGGATTAGAGATTTCGAGTGCAACTTGCTGAACTAACTTCATATTTTCGATAAAGCGCTCGCGTTGGCTAATCTCATCAACATATTGCGCTTCACGAATATCTCTGTGCCTGATCTCTTTCGAGGCATTTTTTTCAGCACGAATACATTGCCAACGCGCCGCTGCGAGTTGCATTGCGTCGTAACTTTCTTCATAGATATTATGTGCCGTGCGAGCATGTACAGATTGAATCAGTAGGTAGGTACGTTTGATAGGCGTGTTGTCGAGCATCATGATGTAACTATCACCGCCTAAATCTCGGGTGTGATTCCAGTTACAAGTGTTGATCGCCAGAGGTATGATGCTTTCAGAGGTGTCAAACTGACTTGCCCACTCCCAGAATGTCTCAGGATAGTTTTGGGTTGGGTAAAGCTCTCCGCGAGAGAAGCTCATCGAATGACGAGGGTTAATTGAAGGATCTTCAAAAATAGCGAGGGCTTGAGGGGAGAACAGACTCTCTAAATGATCAAAGATTGCCTCCGCTAGCAACCGATGATCCCTCGTTGAAGACACTTTTCTTGTAAAACTTCTTAAACTCACCCTACCAACCTAATCTACTTTTTTATCCTCGATAAAAAACTACTTAGGCCATGATATGCAATCAATACGTTCAAATTTGAGCTGTTAAGTCATTCGCAAAATTATCAGACTTAGTGTTACATTCGAGAGCTCTTCAGCACTTTTAAAGCCATGTTTCACATAAGTTACATGCTTTATAAACTGGGGAGGAAAGTTGTACTCATTTACAAGATTTTTGTGTTGGTAGATGTTTTAAGCCTACGACTTAAAAAGAAAAAGGCCCCTCATCAAGAGGGGCAAAGTTACCATCGCTTATAGTTATTTAGTTATGCTTGTAAATACGGTGGATTAACCGAAATCACCATTTACGTAGCCTTGAGTACGGTCGTCTTGAGGGTTGCTAAAGATCACTTGCGTATCGTTGTGCTCAACCAGTTCACCCATTAGGAAAAACGCAGTGCGGTCAGAGATACGACGCGCCTGTTGCATTGAGTGAGTCACGATAACGATGGTGTAGTTCTTCTTTAGCTCTTCCATCAGTTCTTCGATTTTGTGTGTCGCAATTGGGTCAAGTGCCGACGTTGGCTCATCCATCAGAATCACATCCGGCTCCATCGCGATTGTACGTGCAATACATAAACGTTGCTGCTGACCACCAGAAAGACCGAATGCGTGTGATTTAAGGCGATCTTTCACCTCATCCCAAAGTGCAGCACCGCGCAGCGAACGCTCTACCACTTCATCAATTGTCTTTTTGTCTTTGATACCTTGAGCACGTAAGCCGTAAGCCACGTTCTCGTAAATGCTCATCGGGAATGGGTTTGGCTTTTGGAATACCATGCCGACTTTGATGCGAAGGTCAGCAACATCAATGTTGCCGTAAATATCTTCGCCGTCCATCGCCAATTTACCTGTAATTTTCACGCCTTCGATTAGATCATTCATTCGGTTCAAACAGCGTAGAAGCGTTGATTTTCCGCAACCTGACGGGCCGATAAGTGCAGTTACTTGGCGAACTGGAATTGGTAAGTTGATCGATTTCAGTGCTTGGTTGTCACCGTAGAATAGGTCTAGGTTTTCAATATCAAATTTGTTCATTGTCTTAATCTCTTAATTCTTGAATTCGTGTCTTTTAACGTGCGTTCTTAATTAGTGTTGTTAGTAAGTTGCGGTGTTAAAACGTCTAGCAATCAGTTTCGTTACCATGTTGATCAAGAGAACAACTACGATAAGCACTGTTGCCGTACCGTAAGCCTGATTCCATTCTTCAACGGTAAACAGTTCGGTAGTCAGTTTGTATAGGTGAACGGTTAGCGTACGACCTGAATCTAATAAAGAATCCGGAATACGTGCAACCATACCTGCTGTCAGGAATACTGGAGCAGACTCACCAATGACACGACCAATACTTAGAATGACCGAGGTTAAGATACCTGGCATTGCGCTCGGAAGAATCAAACGCCAGATAGTGTAAATCTTAGAAGCACCGAGGCCATAAGAGCCTTCACGGTACGTTTGTGGTACTGCCATCAGCGCTTCTTCCGTTGTACGGATGATAACTGGCAGGATTAGGATACTTAGCGTCAATGCACCCGACAGAATCGAGAAGCCAAGGCCAAGAATCGCCACGAAGAAAGTCATACCAAACAGGCCGAAAATGATCGACGGGATACCCGCCAATGACTCGGTACAGAATCGGATGATTTTCACCAAACGACTGCCCACTTTCGCGTATTCGGTCAAGTAGATTGCCGTCATGATACCGAGTGGCGCTGCCACTGCGATAGAAGCGATAACCATGTAAATGGTCGCCACAATCATTGGGAAGATACCATGCTCTTCACCTGTGCGCGTATAGTTATCAGTAATGAAGTTCCAATCTACGTGTTGTAGACCGTTTGATAGGATGTACCAGATAATCCAGAACAAAAAACCTACCGTTAGTGCTGCCGAGATCCAGACAAATGCGTTAAAGACATTATCTTTGAACTGGCGTGCTTTTTTCAGTTTTGCGCGATCCATAATAGTCACCTTTAACGAGCGATTACTTCGCTTTTTCTCGGTTTAGGTACAGTAGTACAGCGTTCAACGACATGATGAAGACCAGAAGTACTACACCTGTAGCGTAAAGTGCGTTCGCGTGAACACCACTTGCGTAAGACATTTCAATAGCGATGTTTGCAGTTAGTGTACGAGCCGAATCCAAGATGCCTTCTGGCATTGCCGGCGCGTTACCCATAACCATAATGATCGCCATAGTCTCACCCAACGCACGACCGATACCCAGAATCACACCTGTCATGATGCCTGAGCGAGCCGCTGGAACGAGCAATTTAAAGATGGTGTAGATTTTCGATGCGCCCAGTGCCAAAGAACCTTCTTTATAAGTACGAGGGACAGCACGGATAGACGTTTCAGAAACCGTAATTACTGTTGGTAGAATCATCACACCAAGAACAATAATACCGGCCAAGATAGTGTTACCTGCAGGTACATCAAATACTTTCTGAATCAATGGAACGATAATAACCAGACCGAAGAAGCCGTAGACCACTGAAGGAATACCGGCTAGCAGCTCAACCGCTGGGCGGATGATGTCTGCTAATCGCTTTGGTGCGATTTCAGCGATAAAAATGGCGGTCAGAACACCAATTGGAACCCCAACAATGACAGCACCAGCCGTCGATACGATAGATGCCACAATCATGGTGGCGACACCGTAAAGCGCAGGTGGTAACCAGTTTTGTCCTAAGACAATGCCCGATACGCCTGCTTCTTGGAATGCCGGAATACTCTCTCGAACGATGAAGTATGCAATAACGGCTAATGAAACAATGCCGATTACGGCACTCGTTAGGAACAAGCCGTGGAAGATGCGCTCTTTCCAGTCTACACGACGCTTCTCGCGTAGGCCTGACTTGCTGATAGCTCTAGCGTCAGTATTCATAAGCTTTTCACTATTTGTTGCGATGGTCATTTAAAAATCTCACGGTTCTGGGCAATGCCGTTGAACACAATGGATAGAAAAGGCTCAGCCCGAAACGTTGGGCTGAGCAAACTTTAGAGTCCCGATGGGATTAGTTAACTGAGATGTAACCTTTTTGGTCAACTAGCGCTTGCGCTTCGTCAGTTAGCATCCAGTCTAGGAATTTTTGCGTTTCTGTTGATGGCTTGCCTTCTTTGTAAAGAACAAGGAATGGACGCGCTACTTTGTAAGAACCGTTTTTAACGTTAGCTACCGTTGCATCAACGCCGTCGATTGCTAGCGCATTAACAGTGTTGTCTACAGTACCAAGAGAAATGTAGCCGATTGCGTATGGGTTAGATGCAACCATTGTTTTCAGTGCGCCGTTACCGTTTGCAACTTGAGCACGTTGAGAGATAGCTGATACCTTCTTACCAGAAATCTTCATTTTTAGAGACATGATGTCTTCAAATGCGCCACGAGTACCAGAAGCTGTGTCACGAGTAATGGCTACGATTGGCTTGTCTGCACCACCAACTTCTTTCCAGTTTGATACTTCGCCTTTGTAGATTGCAGTCACTTGCTCGGCTGTTAGACCTGGCAGTTTGTTTTGTGGGTTAACAACCACTGCGATACCATCACGAGCAACCACTTCTTCGATTAGTGTTGATTCTTTTTCAGAGTCTTTTAGATTACGAGAAGACATACCAAGGTCTGCTGAACCATTTTTCGCTGCTTTTACACCAGCTGAAGAACCAGGACCTTGAACTTCGATAAATACGTTAGGGTTCTTCTTCATGTACGTTTCAGAGAAAACTTCCATCAGTGGAGTTACGCTGCTAGAACCCACTGCAGAGATAGTTTCTTTAGCAGAAACAGGAGTCACTGCCATTGCGCCTAGAAGTGCGATTGCACCGATTACTGTCTTTTTCATCACAATTTCCTTAAGTGGCTTTATTGCCGTTGTGTTTCACTTGAACGGTGCTCACTTTAGAATTTGAATATGACAGTTGTGTTTCACTTAGTTGAACCCTCTATGACACGTTGTCATTTCTAACTATTAATTCCGCGACTTATCCCTCTCTCAATTTGAACGTAACGTTTTTATAAGTTGTCTCATGTTCAAGATGATAACCCCATCGATTTTGGTACATTTCATAACAATTAGATATGAGTAACTCATTGATTTGGCGAATGTAACAATTAAAATCGAAATGCTTATTTATAAAAAAGATAATAATCAAACCGATAGAGGGTCAATCTCATGCGTCAATTTCTTAGTACGCTTTCTATTAAACTTCAGGTTTTTCTGCCTGTTCTATTCACAGTTATATTACTCATCATTGGACTGAGTGTCGGAATCGGTAAACTCGATCAAGCATTCAATAAGGTTTCGGCTTCCACCCATAAGCTAATCATTCACAAAGAGGAACTTAGCGGCATCGTAGACAACACTTACGCCATGCGCATCAAAGCCATTTATAGTCTATTTAGAGCCGAAGATGTTCAGTCTCTCAACCAAGAGCTTTCTGAGCGACAAAACAAAAACCGCGATTTTCTTAACTCCATCGACAATCTCCCTGGCGTTCAAAATGAAGTCAATGCTATGCGTAAGGCCATGAATCACTATGTTGATTTCACTCGCGTTACCATGACACCTCTGCTCACCACTAAACACTCTTCTGATTACACCACCTCTGATTTCAATCAAAAGTACGAATCTGCAATGGCTGAGTATCGATTAGCTGGCGAAGCGATGATCAACGCCATCGACAAACTATCTAAACAATTGAATCAAATCGTCACCGATGAAGTCGAAACGAATGGCGAACAACATTCAACCACGCTAACTTACAGCGCCGTCTCGCTTGCGGTGATCTTGAGTGCCGCTTCACTTATTAGTTGGGTACTCGCCAGCTACATCGTTGCGCCGATTCGTAACCTTCAAGTAACGATGCAGGAAGTCGCGAAGGGAAACCTACTAGTTAAGGCCGAAGCCATCGGGAAAAACGAAGTGTCTCAGCTGGCTCGAGATGTAAACCAGACCATAGAAAAACTGCGTGAAACTGTAAGCGCATTGGTTCGCATTAGTGAAGATGTGGCATCAGCATCAACCGAGTTAGCAACTGTTATGACTCAAAGCAGCGTCAACTCGGATCAAGAAAAGCAAGAAGTTGAGCAAGTAGCCTCGGCGATCAATCAGCTAGAGTCGACCGCAGCTGAAGTATCGACCAATGCACAAGCAGCCGATAGTGCATCAAATCAAGCACGTACGTTAACCTCACAAAGTATAAGCATGTTTGGGGAAAGCACTCGCGCAAGTGAAAAGATGGCGGAACAACTTAACGAAGCCGCTGCCGTCGTGACTTCGCTAAAAGATCAATCAGAACACATTGGTCGCGTGATCGAAGTGATTGAAGGTATTTCTGAGCAAACGAATCTACTTGCACTGAATGCAGCGATTGAAGCTGCACGAGCGGGCGAAAGTGGCAGAGGCTTTGCGGTAGTGGCCGATGAAGTACGTATGCTGGCAGCGCGAACTCAGGAGTCCACCAAAGAGATCCAAACCATTATAGAAGAGCTACAGCAACAATCTGGTCACGCAAATGAAAGTATGCATTTCAGCTTAGCCATGTTGTCAGACAACCAAGCTCTTACACAAGAAGTTAGCCAATCACTTGCTAATATCAGTAATGCTATCGCCGATCTGAACTCAATCAACACTCAAGTTGCGACCGCATCAGAAGAGCAGAAACAGGTCACGGCTGATATCAACAACAACTTAACGAACATCTATGAACTAGTGAGCCAGAACGTCACTGGGATCACTCAATCAGCCGCGGCAGCGCAAGAGTTGTCTGGTTTAGCAGAAAACCAAAAACATCAGCTTAAGCAGTTCCAAGTTTAAATACTCTGCTCAACACGATAAGTTCCAAAGGTTAGAAAAGAAAAAGCTCCGCACTGGCGGAGCTTAATAACATCTGGATTCGTGAAAATCCAACGGGGTGATTACTCCTCGTCAGTAACCAGCAGAACAGAGGAAATGTTCGTTGACTCTAGTGGGTTCCAGTTGTAAACCTCACCATTAAATGAATCAAACACCATAACGTTTGAGCCATCACCGTTTGGTGTGTTACTCCAGATGTAACCAGCATAGTCACCCACCTCTAGCGTGTAGCCACTTGCGAATGCAGTGCCGTTCATCGCAGGGCTATGGCAAGCACGTTCTGTCAACGCGACTAACTCCTTAATGTTTGGTATGCGCCAATTCTTTTTGCCAGCGAAGTCATATAAAGCATGATTACCTGATTCATTGCGGATTTGCTCAGCGGTTGATAGCGCTAACTGCCATGACATCTTAGTCGCAGCGCCATCACAAGCTTCGTTTGCCGTATTCCACGTTGAACCAACAGGACAACGCATCCATGTTAGACCTGTTTTCAGGTCAGTTACGGTACCGCTCTCAGAATATGTATAACGCGTGTTAGGTGCCGTTTTAGCAAAGTCAGTAGAACACTCTTGTGCAGCCATTACAGTTTGAGAAGCCAAAGCAAGAGATAGTACAGTTATTAATTTCTTCATCTTATTGGCCCTTTACTGCTACTAGACGGATTGGGAATTGGAATGACGTGCCTGTGTCACGCTCTACTTTGTCAGAATAAATTTCAACAAAGCTTACGTGGCCACGGTCAGCGCCCTTCGCTGCAATCACTGCAAATTGAAGTGCACCTTCGTAGTTAGCAGGAGAGTAATTATTAAATGTGAAATCACTTAGCCAAATAGCACCTGAATTAACGTCTGGGCTGCCTTTACCCTGTTGAGGGAAGTAAGCTGTCGTCATACCATAGACATTGCCGTCGGCGTCTTTCTCTGTCTCACCTAAGTCTAGAACATCGTAGAACTCTTGGTATGTTGGTAGGCGCCAGTCACTAATGCCACATAGTGATTGCTTGTTTATATGTTCAACATATTGGCTTGTTGAACAGATGCCATCAGCAGCATCCACACAACCAACGACTTCAAGATCTTCGTAATACGGCTTAAATGTTTCAGACTCAAACGCAAATAGGCGATCTTTAAATTGAACTGAGCTCGCATCCGCACTCTTATTTTCCCAAACAAGACCAGTACGTTCGTCCATAGTACAAGCCCACTTAGTCGCATCTGCTGCTAAAGCTGCACCTTGTGAATCTAGCTTAACGAACTTAAAGCCAGCGCCTGTCGACGTTTGCTTGTCCTCTTTGTCGAAGCCGTATTCCGCATCTTGACCAGGGTAAGACGCTTGAACCTCTGCTACGTCTGCTGCTCCTTCAGCAAAATAAAGAACGGCGCCCGTATCGTTACTACCAACCGTTTGTTCAGCAACCGCTACAATTTCTTCAGCAAATGCACTCACTTCCACTTCAGACAGAAGATCAGAGGCCAATGATTTACCCTGGAAGCTAAGGCTTTGAGCAAGCAGCGCTACGCCTTGGGTCATTTGTTGTGGCTGCATTGCAGCTAATAGTGCAACCGTGTTTTGCTCTAGCTTATCTAGCTCGCTGGCTTCTGCGTTAGACATTACCGTTCCAGACAGAGAAACACCGGCATCGGTGAGTTGTGCTTTCACAATCTCTTCAGCTTGAGCAACGGTTTTACCGTCAACCACAAGACCTGCGAGCAACGTTGTTACACCATTGACCGTGTTACCCGTTGCTAAATTTTGGCCCGGAGCCGCAAGACGCAACGTTTGGTTTGAACCTTGATCAACTTGAGCAAGAATGGTGCTGGTTAGTACGTTTTTGTCGCTTGAAGTCAGGCTAAATTTACCGGCATTATCCGTTTTAGCACTCGGTTCAGTGGAATCACAAACGTAGTTTTGGTTTAAATCGATACATACTGGCGTATCAAGAAGTGTACCTGCAGAAACGATGGTGCCAGCTACATCATAGGTCGGTGCCGACGTGTCACCACCAGAACCTCCGCCACAGCCAGCAAGGGCTAGTGACATAGCAACGAAAGAATATTGAAACTTCATAGATTTTATCTTCTTTTGATTTTAATTAACGAGAGCGAATCACTCTCACCATTGAAAGCAGGAAAAGTCCTAACAAGGTCCAAGGCGAACCACTGCCACCTGAACCACTGCCACTGCTTTCTTTAGTGGTATCAGCACTACACTGATACTGAGCAAAGTGACTCACACCCCACTCTTTCAACACCCCAGAGTTCCCTGACACGCGGTCAGACACTTCGAGACGCCAAGTACCCCAACTCGGTTGCCCGACAAGTGCTTGTAACTCCTCGTCATACTGAGCGGTGAAGTAACCTTTAAATCCTTTGGTATTGCTTGATTGATGGCTAAGTAGCACGACCGATTTACCTTGTGGAGACACAAGCGTCACTTGCAGATCTTGCAGTGAGTCATGTTCGATGTTCAGGTAAACCGCAAACGAATCATCAATCGTGCGTGACTTGTCCGATAGCGTCTGAGAGAACAGTCTGTCGCCCTGTTCCGGCAAAGCGGAGTTCACTGGTTGAGGCTGGATATCGAGCTCTGGCGTACCATTAACCAGCATCACCTTTTCACTCCACTGGTGAGTCTTTAGGCCTTCAGAAAATTGATAATCCAATGAAATAGAGGAATCGAATTGCGTGCCACATGTTAGACCGCTTGGTAACGCCACCTTCATTGAGGTCGAGTCAGAAAGCGTTTCATCAAAGTCGAAAACAGATGCGTTGTTTAGCTGCCATTGCCCTTTGATGCTCGCTTCACGGCCAGTTTGGCTCAGGCTCAAACCAACGTCTTGACCTTGTGCGATGTATCGAGCGTCATAGCGAACACGAAGAGGCGCTTTAAGTAAGTTGTGTCTGTTGAAGCTGTCCGTCAGGAATTGGGCGTAGTCTTTATTTGGGAACAAGGTGTTTGCGGCAAACACGGTCGACTCCGCCAGATCATGCATTTTCACGCCACGACCAATGCCGTACATGCCTTCAAGTACAATGGCGTCAAACTCACGGAACACGTTATCGGTATCATCACCGTATCGTTCAACCGATGCTTTAAGTGCTTGGAACAGTGGCGTTGACCATAGCTCGTCGCCTAGTTCACCGCCCACACTAACGTGCGCTGGATACTCTGAGCCCTCGAAGTAACGCGCTCTTTGGTTCCATAAGCTACGAGTTGTTTTGCGTGTTCCGAACACACCGTCCCAGTTGAACACCGTATCTAACTCGAATTCTTGACCACGACGCGAAGCATCCAAATATTGAGTGCGGTAGCTCGCGCTGCCCGCCCAGTAATCAGCAAAACCTTCTGCGATAGCACCAGTGTGACCGTACGCCCAATCCGGTACAATTTGATAATGAATGCCATGCCCAAGTTCGTGTATCACGACATCAGCATCGACTGCATCCGGAGAAACACCACCGACACCCAGCATGAGTGCTTTCGGACCGTAATAGTAAGTAGAGTTATCTTTTGATAAACCGCGAGCATCAAAACGAAGCGGTTCATCAAACAAGTCGTAAGTCAGGCTTGTCAGATATTGGATCGAGCTATCAAGATGATAAAAAGCCATCAACTGTGGAAACGCATTGTCACCAAACTCGGTACTTTGCATCTCATCAACACTGTCAAATGCTTGAACCCCTTCTGCGCTGAGAAAACCCAACGTATCAAGTACAGGCGCTTCACCAGGTGTCGGGGCTGTAAATAAGCCCGTCGCATCCACTTGCTTCAATCTTGGGTTAGACAAATAGAACTTACCGCCGGACTGTAAAACCTCAATCGACTTGGTGACGTACTCGATCGGCTGAGGGTAATCGGATAGTGCTGACCACGTCGATTCTGGTGCCGCTTGCTGTTGCATGGTGCGAAGATCTGGGTTGAACAAAGAAACCTCAACATCAACCAGACTTCCAGAGCTCAAAGCAGGTGGCTCTTGTGCTTGCAGTTGGCGAGGTGATTCCAATTCCATTGCAACCGTTGGTTTGCCGTTACGAATGATCGTATCTTCAAGGCTCTTAAACACTCGCACAACGTGATGATTTTTATCGGTTGTTACTACGAGGGTGCGCTGTGCTTGATATTCACCGTTTACCCAAACATCAAAATTGTAATGCTCACCAAGCTGAGACTGGGTTTTGTAACGGAACTTAAACTCGCCCGCTTCCGAGTAGTGGCTGTCTAGATAAGTTTTCGCTTGCGCTTCATTCGTTACCACAGAGTCCGTTGCGGGATAATCCCACTCTGCAGCCTGTGCCGCAGGGGTACAAGCAATAAGCAGCGAAAACGCCAATGGTTTTAGCTTCATGATTTCGTCCTAGAATTCGTATTTTGCATTTAGCGTGAAGTAGCGCCCAGGCTCAGTTGAGTAACGCTTACTTTCCTCAGCGATACCCGCTACGTCTTGGTATCGGATGTATTCTTTGTCGAACAGGTTGATGATGTTTGCGCTAACACGAAGGTCTTTGGAAACGTGGTAAGTTGCGCCAATATCAAACGTATTCCACGCACTTGTCTGCGCGCACTCTGTCGCTAGACCAAGCGTGGTCTGGCATTTAGGAACGCGATCCATGGCCGCGGCCCAGTTCCAAGCCACGTAAGCATTGAAGTCTTGGTTGGCGTATTTCAGTTGAGCGTTACCTTCGAATGGCGTAATGCTTCGAACGTATTCGCCTTCCGCATCTTTGCCATCTACGTAGCCAAACTTGGTGCTGATGTCCCATTGTTTGGTGAGCTCGTAACCCGCAGAAAGCTCTGCACCATACGTCTCGACACCATCGAGGTTTTGGTATTGTTTAATGTAATTACCATTGCTTGAGTCAAAGCCCGTGGTCACAACGTCGATGAAGTTTTCAAACTTGTTGTAGAACAAAGACGCATAGACATACGCACGACCGTTATCGAACTTGTTACCGATTTCAAATGAGTCGGAAGTTTCAGCTTCTAGATCCATGTTTGGTGCAATGACAAACGGCGTGAGCGGCACAAAGTCGTGGCTTACGAAGCCATACGCTTTATCGTATTCCGGAGCACGGTAACCATGGTTATAAGATACATAAGCAATGTTGTTGGCAAATACTTCACGAGAAACCGAAAGACTTGGAGATACCTCTGAGCTATCCATGTCTTTTAATGGGAAGCCGCCCACTTCACCCGCACCGTCTGGCGTGAGACGGTGCGCATCAAAGCGTAGGCCACCTGTGATGGTCCATTTATCCAGTTCCACCATGTCTCGGACATACAAGCCAATGTTATAAGCACGAGCAGGAGCGAAAGGTTGTTTGGTCGAAGGTGTTACTCCGTTCCAATCAATCTTGGAGTCGCTATCTGTGCGTTCGTAATAGTCAGTAGAAAGCTCGACACCGTAAGCCAATTGGTGCTCAGCATTTGCTGCATAAATCGTATTGGTGAAGTCGCCACGGAAGCCAATTGTTTCGTCAATGAAGGTTTTGTGTTCCAGCTCGCGACGCTTGGTGATCAAACCATTATGATCCACTTGGCGCATTAAACGGTTGGTGTCTTCCACCACTTCGGTGTGACGCCAGTAAACTTTGGTATCCAACTCTTCGAACCAAGTTGGATTAATCGGAGTCACCTCTGCACCAATATAAGCGCTGTACTCTTCTGTGGTTTCATCCTCAGCAAAGTCTTCAATATGCCAAATTCCATCAGGTTGAATGGACGGTGAACCCTCCAAACGCTCTTGGTTCTGGGTGTAGAGTTCCGCTTTGGCTTTCAACATCACCTCTTCATTGAAAAAGTGGTTGATCGTATAAGCACCGCTGTAACCATCGAGGTCGCGGTTATACAAATCTTCATCAAAGTTACGTGTCTCTTGTCCTTGCCAGTATGAAACGTTAAACAAACTCTCTGTATCACCGGAACGGAAAGCTAGATTACTCGTGCCTTTGTACTTGTTGCTGATATCGGTGTAAGTACCGGAAACATCGGTGTAGAAGTCTTTGTCTTTTAAGAAATCACCCGGCTGGCTGGATTCTAAAATCACCACACCGCCGATCGCGCCAGAGCCATGCACCGAAGAACTTGCCCCTTTAATGATTTGCAGCGATTCAAAATTGGATAAATCAAAAGTATCTCGCCCAACGGCATCATTAATGTCATTCGCACCGAAGCCATCCGCAGAACGAATGCCATCACGAACGATCATAATGCGGTTACCCGTCATACCACGGATGGTAATGTTTTGCGGACGTCCTGCACCGCCCGTCACACTTACACCAGGTTCGTTACGCAGCACGTCATATAGCTCGGTCTCGCCTCTTTCTTCGATTTGCTCGTTTGTGATAACCGCGACACTACCTGCCACTTTTGACAATGGCTGATCGATTTTATTGGCGGTTACCACCACCTCTTCCATTGAGAAAACCTTAGATTCGGCGTGCACTTGACTGGCAGCAAGTACCGAAAGTACTGCCGCTGACACTGGGGTAAGCTTCATTTACTGCTCCGCTTTAGATGTTTTAATGAGTGATAGTAGAAATGCGTATTCTTTTGCTTGTTGTTCTTGCGCTTGTCGTGGGTCCATTTGGTGGCCCGAATTAAAATCAGTTTGCAACAAGTACGGCCCGTTGCGCTCACTTAACGCTGAAACTTTAGCCAGATACTTTGCGCCTTCCCAATATGGCACGCGCTGATCAATTAAACCGACTTGAACAAACATGGGTGGGTAAGCGTCTTTATGGATATTGAGAATCGGATCGTACGCCTTCATTAACGCCAATTGTTCAGGTTTGGTTGGGTTACCCCATTCGCCATACTGCTGTGTGGTAAGCGGAAGTGAGGTATCCGACATACTTGCAACCACATCAACAAAAGGCACTTTAAGTACGGCACCTGAAAACAATTTAGGATCTTGATTAACCGCTCCGGCCACCAACGTGCCACCAGCACTAGAACCGATGGCGAAAACCTCTCTATTGCCACGTTCGAATGTTTGCAGCGCCTTCGCGGCCGCGACAAAATCACCAATAGAATTGGCTTTTCGCACACCACGGCCTTGCTCGTGCCATTCATCGCCAAAGTACCCACCGCCACGGACATGGGCGATAGCGTAAATCACACCTTGGTCGAGTAAACTGATAACCTGAGGCATAAAGTACGGTTTCATCGTAAAACCATACGCGCCGTAACCGTAAATCATCACAGGAGATTGTGGGTGCAATTTGTCTTTGCGATACGCCAAAGAGACCGGGACAGAAACGCCGTCGTGCTTAATAAAAATACGTTGGGATACATAACGCTGACTATCAAAGTCTTGGTAAGCATCTTGAGAGTACAAGGATTTATTCAGCTTTTTTACATCGAACTCTTCCCACTGAGGAGGCGTAGTCATCGACATGCTTCGGATACGGATCTTGTTTGATTCAAAATCGCCCAACGTGCTTAGCCAAGCGACATTACCATCGTGTTCCAATGGCAGTATCACTTTTTCCTGACCTTGGTAAGAATACACCGTCAAAGTCGACACATTGTTTGGCTTGCTAAGTGCCACAACTCCTGCATCATAAAGGTAGAACTGTTCAAGCGGCTCACGAGGATTGGTGAAGCGTTGCCATGTTGCGCCAAGCGGTGCGAGTTCGACTTGGTAAAGGGCGAACTTTCCTTCAAGGTTGCTTTTCAGATAAATGTAACCTTTCGCCACATCCGCGTAATATTCCACACCCACTTCAGGCTTTCGCAATGAATCTGAGACAGTGCCCGTTTCTAGGTCGACAAGCTTCTGCTCTGTTGTTGACTCGTTGTTGCTTTGCAGCACAGCATAACGGCTATCTGCCGCACGATAGAAAGAAAGTAACCAATCTGACTTGGGTTCATTCCATAGGACTGTTTTTGCCAAAGATTCAGTGGAGATACGTAAGATCTGATGAGGTCGCTGAGTGCGCTTTTCCTTTGCAACGAGGAATGCCACTTTCCCGTTAGGTGACAACAATACGCCACTATCGACGTGCGTCACCAGTTCCGTAGATTGACCGGAGAGTAAATCAACAACCACGGCGCGATATTGTTCGCTGCCGTCGATATCTTCCGTGAAAAGTAATGTGTCACCATTCACTTGCCATTGACCAAGTTGGTAGTACTGATGCGCAGATTGTCGTTTATCGAAATCGAACACCACGTTTTCTGGCGCATGTTGACTCGCACGGGATAACAGTAAGTAACGACCATCGCGACGCGTTAGCGTCCACTCTCTTCCACTCATGATCGACCATGGCTTATCACCTTTGTCTGCCACCATGGTACCCCACTGCGTGAGTAGGTTTTTTGTCAACGTCTGATAACTTTTTTGGTGCTGTTCAGTTTTGTGGTTTTGTTCTGTTAGGTAGGTAAGAACTCGCTCATCTTTACGAGCATCATCTCGAAGCCAGTTGAAATCATCAGCAGCAAAGCCAGAACTAGAGGTAATTATGAGCCCTAAAAAAACATGAGTAAATTTCATATAGAGAGCGAATTCATTTATAGGATTAATACAATGGCGCGTATTCTGCCCTTAAATAAAAATGAGATCAATTATCATTTTCATAATCATGTGAGATTTTTATCTAGTGTGTGAGGAAAAACGTTTGCTTTGACCGAGGTAATAAAACTTAATAACTTCCTAAATTAGCGTTCTATGCTGTTTATATACAACTAGACAAATATAAAAGCTGACAAACGAGTGAGTATGGAAAGACGCTATTTCACCTAGCGACAGACATAAAAAATCCGAGTGCGAACACTCGGATTTTTAAGAACTAAAATCAATGGGAAACTACAGCAGCTTTTACTCTTCAGAGCTCGGTGCCGCTGGTTTTTTCTTAGGGATGAAGACATCATCACCTACAGATACGTTTTTGTAGAAGCTCTTGTCACGCTTAGCTGGTTTTTTCGCCGATTTTTTCGCTTGAGGGCGAGCTTTCTTTGCAGTCGCTTTCTTATTGCGGAAATCTGGTTTAGGTGGCTTAAGGCCTTTAAACTTACCTTTCAAATCTTCAAACACTGAAAACTCAAGATCTTGTTGTAGGTATGCTTCTACACGTTTAAAGCTATCCCAGTCTTTTGGACCAACAAGAGAGATTGCATCCCCTTTATTTCCAGCACGACCAGTACGACCAACTCGGTGTACGTATTCTTCGGTATGCTTTGGCATATCGAAGTTGATGACGTGTGTCACAGTTGCAATATCCAAACCGCGGGAAGCAACATCAGTCGTTACAAGGATCTTAAATACTGCGCGCTCAAACTGACTCATAATGGTGTTACGTTGAGTCTGGTTCAAGTTACCACTTAGTGCTACAGCCTTCAGTTTCTTTTCGTTCAGCTTTTCTGTTAGTCGCTCAGTATCATCACGCGTTGCCGTAAAGATAATAACTTGACGGTATTCAGCCTCAGAAAGAACACGATCTAAAATTGCCTCTTTATGATCTAGGTGATCACACAAGTAAAATTTTTGCGTGATATCTTTATGTTCTTCGTTAGAAACGCCGATAGCAATTCGCTTTGGCGCATTGAGCATTTCAGCCGCGATTTCATTGACGTCTGCATGATCTAATGTCGCAGAGAACATCAACGTTTGACGACGACGATGCTTGGCTGCTTTATGAATGCGACGAAGCTCTGGTGCAAAGCCCAAATCCAACATACGGTCTGCTTCGTCAAGAATCAGCGTTTCCAAACCATCCAGATAAAGCGAACGATGATCTAAGTGATCAGCCAAACGTCCTGGTGTCGCCACGATAAATTTCGGGTAACGACGCAGAGCTTTTACCTGATCGTTAAAGTTCTCACCACCCAAAATCAGTGCTGCTTCATAAGATAGGCCAGCTAGCATAGAACGAAGCTCACCATATACTTGTTTCGCTAGCTCACGAGTAGGAGCAAGGATAACCGCGCGAGGGTCTTTCGCAGAAAACGATTTTGTCTTTAAAGACTTATGAAGCATTGGCAATACAAACGCCAAAGTCTTGCCCGAACCTGTTTTCGAAGATGCCAATAGATCCTTGCCTGCAATCGCAACAGGAATCGCCTGCTGCTGAATGTCAGTCGCTTTTTTAAAATCGTAGTGTTTTAGGTTCTTCAACAATCGGTTGTCTAGGCCTAGATCTTTAAATTGCAAAGTATTCTCCAATAAATCAGTCAGCGTCTGAGCGCTCTGTAGTGTCGTTTCCGCTCTAACGCAGCAAAAAAATAAAGCTCGGTATAATACCGCAAATCATAGGAGTATAGATAGAGATCACACAAACTAATTCCCTGTGGTGAAGGTAAAACATCATTTGTGGCTCAGTTCAGAGTAAAGCCTAGCCTTTTTGATATGCATCTGGACGTGAAGTTTAGTGAAAGGCCTTTCAGATATGTCTTCTATTCTTCAACAAAACGACGTAAATAGCAGTTATTTGAGCCAATAAACTTTCATTTGTGTCAATATCGTCTAAATTATTGATATCAGGAACGTGGCAAATACACCTGCTATGAAAACTGTTGTGAGAGCGAGGGAGAAGATAGACTATTCACCTTTGTTAAGCTCAGGTAAAAGTTGACGTCAGGTACTCCATGAAATTCTTGGGTTTTTTTGACTTTTGCTACATCATGTACTGATAAAATGTAACCACATTTAACCTCGCTACTGTATAAAATAATAGTTGGTGGCGAGACTTTCACTATAAGCAAGGAGTTCTTATATGAACAAAACGTTGATCGCAGCTGCAGCAACTTCAGTACTTCTACTAGCCGGTTGTGCTTCTTCTGATGACGCAGCAACAGCAAATGCAGCAAAATTAGACGAACTAAGCAACCAAGTTAGCCAACTAAGCCAAGACGTACAAGCTCTTCAATCTGACGTTCAAAAATCAGGCGCAGCAGCAATGGCTGCTCAAGAAGAAGCTGAGCGTGCTAACGAGCGTATCGATAACATCGCTCAGTCTTACACTAAGTAAGATTTGATACCGCGTCTTAACGCCCGTTAAGGCGCGGTTATTTCGACAGGAACCCCATTCTGTGCAGCGATTGCTGCTTTAGCCTTTACGTTTTTCATACCGAATTCATCCAGCCACCACTTTAACTCTTTCGGCACTTTGAGTTCATCTTTCTCGCCATTACTACGAGTCAAAGGCTCATGTGCTTCTAAGAACACACTTCTGTCAGGTTCAAGTGTCATTTTGATAGGCTGATTAATGATGTTAACGTCTTCGCCGTTACGAACCTTGTCAAATAACCACTCAATGTCACTTGGGTCCATACGAATACAACCCGCGCTGACTCGCATACCAATCCCAAAGTCCTTGTTGGTACCATGAATTAGGTATTCGCCATTCCCGTAAGCTAAACGCAATGCAAACATACCAAGTGGATTATCAGGCCCCGCAGGAACAACGGCTGGTAGATCAATGCCCTTTGCTTTGTACTCGGCACGAATAGAGGCTGGAGGAGTCCATGTAGGGTTCGGTCGTTTTTGGCTGATACGCGTTGTCATTACTGGGGTATCGCGCCCTATTCGGCCAATTCCGACAGGAAATACATGGACAATATCTTCTCCTTTCGGAAAGTAATACAAGCGCAGCTCGGCTAGATTAATAACGATACCTTTATAAGGTACGTCTGGGAGGATTAGCTGTGTCGGAATAGTAAGAACATGCCCCTCTTCTGGTAAGAAGGGATCCACGCCTTTGTTTGCGGCCATTAAACCTAGCATACCCACATCGTAGAGCTTAGCGATATTTGCCATGGTTTCGCCCTCTTGCACGACGTGGTTTTCAAGGCGACCAATTAAACGGCTTCCATCCTCTGGTAATTCGTACATCTTAGCGAATGATAGACCACTCACTAAAGATAACGACACAGATAGCAGGGTACGTTTTGCGAAACTCATTGATCGCTTTTTGCTAAGCATTTCACTCTATTCCTTGGCACTTTTAAAGAGCTGTAAGGTTATCTCTCTTTCTGTCTTGTGATCAACCATCGGCTTGTGATATTCCAGTAAAGAAAAGCCCTCCCAAGTCCAAGGTTTATGGATGTATTTGTTCGGTACACTTTTGATTTCTGGTACCCAGTGGCGCACAAATTCACCATTAGCATCGAACTTTTCGCCTTGGCTTATCGGGTTAAAAATACGAAAGTATGGCTGCCCGTCACAGCCCGTAGAAGCAGACCATTGCCAGCCACCATTGTTCGCTGCAAAATCGCCGTCCACCAGCTTACTCATGAAGTACGCTTCTCCCCATCGCCAATCAATATGTAAGTCCTTGGTAAGAAAGCTCGCGACAATCATACGTAATCGATTGTGCATCCAACCTGTTTGATTGAGCTGACGCATTGCTGCATCAACGATTGGGTATCCTGTTGTTCCTGTCTTCCATCGCTCAAAGGCTTTCTCATCATAGGACCACTGGATTTTATCCTCCCAATCGATAAATCCTTTGCCTTTGACGAGTTTTGGTTCGAAAACCAATAGGTGCTGATAAAACTCACGCCAAATGATCTCACTTAACCAAGTTGCTTTCCCTTCTGTAAGGTCATTTTGTTGATTTTCAGCATACAAACGAGCAATACACTGCCTTGGTGATAGCGCGCCAATCGCAAGGTATGGAGACAGTTGGCTAGTGCCATCAATAGCTGGAAAGTCTCGCTCGCTTTGATACGCGTCACTGCGCTCCCGTGCAAATTCCCTAAGCTGCTTCAAAATATCATTAGTCGAAGCCAGCCAGTCTTCACTGGATTCTCGAGGATAGCTAAATGTGAAGCTTGAATTAAATCGAGCCGACTCTAATTGTTCGAGTACCTTTTTATTTAGTGGCGCTTGCTCGTGAGGTTTTACTACCGTCGGCATATGGAACTGCGTTAACCAAGCACGCTTGAATGGCGTAAACACCTTAAAATATTCGCCTTGCTTATTAAGAACCGTCGTTGGCGCGTGCACACATTTGTCATGAAACAGTTCAAATTCGATATCGTGAGAAGCTAACGCTTCACTTACTTGTGTATCGAGCTCTCGTTCGTTCACCTCATAGTGAATGTTTGCCATGACAGACGTGGCTTCAAGTGTTTCCGCCCACCCACTAATCACATCTGTACAATCGGAAAACGACGGTACCTCTTTGTACAAAAAGGGAATATTAAGGCTTTCAAGCTCCTCGTTAAGACAAGCTAAGCGACGAGCAATGAGGTCTGCCTGCATCGGCGCCATGTGATGCTCCCGCCACTGCTCTGGCGTCGCGATAAAGCAAGCGACGACAGGCTGACCTGAATCCAATGCCGCTTTGAGTGCCGTGTGGTCTAACGTACGTAAGTCACGTCGAAACCATACTAAAATCATGGTAGCTCCTATCTTTTGTCTACTAAGTTAGGTGTAATTTCTCTATCACTTCAGAGCACCCCATCCGATCACCTAACTGTGCGTGAAGCATTTTGATGGACGCTACTTGTTTAGCAGCTAGCGCTTTGTTGGAGAAAAGGTAGATAAACGAACCATTTTCAACGACCTCGTGATCTAGTAGACCAGAAACATCATCAACCTTATCGATCAAAGTCGTGTGATACCCTTGTTCGCAAAGCTTCGCTGCTTGAATCCAACTCTCAGACTCTCTGTTTTGTTCAAAGCTAATGAGCAGACACTTTCCTTTGGAAGCGGCTTTGTTTTCAGAATCGATAACAAGGGCAAGTCGAGTGATCAAACAAGTCTGAAATAACCCTACTTGTAAAGATCGCAGCGATCCTTTCACCATGTCTAGCGCATCAAATACTGGGCTAATAAACTGATCAATAACGAGTTTTAGTGGATACTCTTTAAGAACAGAGGCAAGTAAACTCTCTGCTTTTCCTCGATTCAGGGTAGACAGCGCAAGCAGCATGTTTTCAACTTCTTCGAGTGTGCGAACCTCGTTTTTGACTTCGACATCGGCGCTTTTTCCTAGCAGCCCCTTCACTTTACCAATCGAAATCCCCTTCGCGAGCCAGCTCTGGACTTCGCGAATCGTATCGAGATCTTGCTGGCGATAAAGTCTGTGTCCTTTTTCAGTTCGCTGAGGTTGGATCAAGTTGTATCTTCGTTGCCAAGCTCTCAGCGTAACTGGTTTTACACCCGTGATTTCTGCGACATCTCGGATCGCGTATAGTTTTTCTTCTGAACTACAAACCATAGCGTAATCTCATCTCCTGCGGATACGGTTCTAAAAACTTCTGTTTTGCTAAATACTCGTCTGGGTAAGTATTTAAGTAATGCTTAATCAATGTAAGTGGTGCTAGCAGAGGCAGCATTCCGATACGGTAGTCTTGAATCACTGTCGCTAACTCTTCTTTTTCTTCTTTAGTTAGTGAGCGTTTGAAGTACCCTTGTAAATGCATCAACACATTTGTGTTGTTTTTGCGGCTAGCCCGATTCGTTAACGCCTTCATAAGTCCTAAACGATACTCTTGGTAAAAGTCTTCAATTTCATAATTAGCGACATCAGCGACTAAGCGGCCAAGGGAGCGGTATGACTCTGGGTGGTGTGCCATTAACGTCAGTTTGTAGCGCGAATGAAAGTCGATGATTTTGCCACGAGTAGGCTCACCATCCATCGAGCCGTAAAAGTCATTTAGACAAAATACTCGAGTAATAAAATTTTCTTTCAATACAGGGTCGTTAAGCCTGCCATCCTCTTCAACAGGCAACCAAGGCATTTTTTGCATCAATGTTTGTGTATACAAGCCAACACCTTCTTTCGCAGCACTGTTCTTGCTGTAAACCTTGACTCGCTCCATGCCACAAGTTGGTGACTTGGCACAAACGATGTAACCACAAAGCTGCTCGCTTTGAAGTTCATCTACTTTATTGGCCGAGTAAGTGAGCATATTGTCGGTATGATCATTTTCTGGATTTTTGGTTTCAACCAATGCAACACGCTCTTCATTAGAAACAAGACGAATGGTTGGACGGGGTACTGGCATACCTACGCCGACTTCAGGGCATACCGAAATAAAGTCAAAATACGGGCTAAGCTCTTTAGTCACAAAGTTGCTCACCTTATGACCAGAGTCAAAACGCACTCGTTCACCCAAAACACACGAACTGATACCTACTTTGATCGAAGATTCCATGATGACGCATCCCTATACAAAAAGTTTTGTTGTATAACTTATAGCAAGCCTTTCCAGATTGTACAAGAAAATAAGTTGTACAATTTAATCGTTTTACTTCACTCGAAAGTATTTCGATCAACCAGCTGTCAGAAAAAAGTTTGGCCCAAAAACAAAGAATTTGTGCGCGCAATCGACAAACTGCTCAAAAGCAAATCGATTGCTCTTTTGATTTCAACAGATTTGGTTATCAATAGTAGTTACAGTTTCTAAATGCGTGGTTTTTGTGACTAAGCTCTCAAGGGGCCACTGTACGTCCCGATATTATTGCCTCAACGAAAACGAACAAGTTCAACAGAATTGGTAATAGCGTTCTATAATAGAGGCGTTTTATCAAAACAAAACTTTGGAGAGCACTTATGGCAACCCCACACATTAACGCACAACCAGGTGATTTCGCTGAAACAGTTCTAATGCCAGGCGACCCGTTGCGCGCTAAATACATCGCTGAAACGTTCCTAGAAGATGTGAAACAAGTTTGTGACGTTCGCAACATGTTCGGCTTTACTGGCACTTACAAAGGCAAAAAAGTTTCTGTAATGGGCCACGGCATGGGTATCCCGTCTTGCTGTATCTACGTACACGAGCTAATCGCTGAATACGGCGTGAAAAACGTTATCCGTGTGGGTAGCTGTGGTGCAGTACGTGACGACGTGAAACTAATGGACGTTGTTATCGGTATGGGTGCTTCTACAGACTCTAAAGTTAACCGTATCCGTTTCAACAACCACGATTTCGCAGCAATCGCTGATTACGGTCTTCTAGAAGAAGCAGTTAACCAAGCGCGCGCTCAGGAAGTGCCTGTAAAAGTAGGTAACGTATTCTCTGCTGACCTGTTCTACACACCAGAAGCAGACATCTTCGAGAAGATGGAAAAACTAGGCATCCTAGGTGTAGACATGGAAGCGGCTGGTATCTACGGCGTAGCAGCTGACCTAGGCGCGAAAGCACTGACTATCCTGACAGTTTCTGACCACATCATCCGTGGTGAAAAACTAAGCTCAGAAGAGCGTCAGAAGTCGTTCAACGACATGATGAAAGTTGCACTAGAAACTGCAATCAACATCTAAGAGCAAATAGTAAGTAATAATTTGCAGCCAGAGTTATGCTGGCTGCCCGAATTATCCCGAGGGGGCGATTGTGTCTAACGGCGAACTGCCAAAAGACGCAGATGGGTTACAACTCAACTTTTGTAAAACATTGGCGTGTGACAACTTTGGATTGAGTGATGCAAAGCGTTACGTTCTGCAACATGCGAACCCTAAGCGTCCGGCGATGGTATGCCGTGAATGTGGAGCTTTCCCCCCCTTACTTAATAATCGCGATGTCGTGAACGAACTTCATCGCCTGCGGCACGTCCACAGTGACGGGTTGCCTGCTTGCCGTAATGATGATTGCGACAACTTTGGACTTTCTGTCCACACTCACAAACACCTCTATCACGCTTTCGGTTACAGTGGCGATCGCCAACGTTACCGCTGTAAAGTGTGTCAAAGTACCTTTGTCGACAAGTGGTCTGGTGCCAACAAGAAGCTTCAATTTCAAGAGAACTTGATGGGTTTATTGTTTACGGGATATTCCGTACGAGAAATCTGCCGCAAGCTTAGTATTAACCCAAAAACCTTTTACGATCATGTTGACCATATAGCTAGCCGCTGCCGCCGCAAGCTGGCAACCATTGATGCGCGCTGGGTAAACCACGCAACGCATTATGAATTGGCCTCAAACTATATTGCATTGCAACCGAACAGCAATAATGGTGTGTATTGGATTGTTTCTGGCGAAGCGCATTCTGGCTATATTCTTTGCCAGCACGTCAATTATTCCGCTGATGAAGAGCCAATCGCAACTCTCGATCATAATCCTTACGATGAGGTGTCTCGTTTTGTTTCCCAGGAGTACGTAGCGGAAGCAAGTGAGCCGCTTGCGGAACCTTCTCATCACCTCAGAGAGCGAATTGACCAAAAATACCAAACAATTTTGGCTCGCGGTAACGTAGAAGACCCTCTTGGTAATCTATCTGTATTTCATTACCCTTCAAAAGGGGCATTAGTCCGTCCGCCATACACCTCGTATGCACACTATTTGCACGTACTTGATATGTGCTGCCCAAACAAACGTGTATCTCTATACATGCCTCAAGATCCCCTACTACGTTCAGCTGCATTGAGCGTTTGTTTACCTCGTATTAAAGAGAAAAGTGTCGACTTGATGTATGTAGAAGAGGACGCTAGTTGGGACATGAGCACTCCCTTTGGCAAAGTCGATATCGCCTATATGAGTTGGTGGCGCGATCGTTGGGCAATCTCTAGTCAAAACGAAAACCACAAAGGCATTTGCTACCTCGCTGGCGATCAAAATGAGCCTGAAAAATGGTTTAACGTTGCGACAACTCGTCATGTGAAGTTTTATCAAAACCGCTTTCAGATTCTTTTCGAAAGCTTCATTAACGAGCCACGTCGCAAATTACGACCTGCTGGTATTTTACCTCTTTTAGATATATTCAGAGCTTGGCATAATTTGTGCTATCAGGATAAACAAGGTCTTACCGCTGCACAAAGGTTGGAAGTCTCTGATGCACCTTTGACAATCAAACAGCTCCTATCGTAGCTATTCTATTGGTAATTTAGATGTAGTAATTAGGGGTTGTAACGGTATACATTACGGCCCCTGATCGTTTACCAAAACGTTATCCGCATCGCTTTGGTAAAGAAACATGCATCTAACCACTTAATATTAGGTGTGATTTCCAGTTCGATAGTCATGGATGTGAACGTTGGATAAAAACCAAATTCAGCTAGAAGATGATCTCACTAAGCTTAAAGGCCAAATAAAATCGGCCCCTAAACATACCTTTAATATTGCGCAGCAATATCGTATCCGCGCGGAACAAATTTTATTTGTGGACGGAGAGATCAAAGCCTTACTCATCATGGCGCAATGCTGTTGGTGCCTAATGGATTACCGACAAGGCTTAAAACTCGTCAAAGACGCTTACAGCAAACAAACACAGCTTGAAACCGACGATCATCTCCCGGAAATTCTCCATCTTTTTGCACTCCAATATTGGGGCCAAGCAAAGTATTATTCCGCGCAACAATATTGGATTAATGCGCTCGAACAATCTGCTCTTGTTGATGATGTTGAAATTCAAATCGAATCTCTAATTGGGCTTGGTAATGTATGGCGCATCACTAATGAACACCAACTTGCCGCTTCAACTCATGAGTTAGCCGTTAAAGTGGCAAACAATGTTCGTATTGCTTGGTTAGAAGGCAAAGCGCGCATCCTATTAGCTTGGGACTATTACTTACTAAATAAGTTTGTCGAGATGCTTACGGTACTAGATGGAGCAACCGAAGTATTAAAAGATCATGATGACAGTACGTGGCAAGCCGAGATCTGGGACTTTAAAGGGTTAGCACTGCTTGGACTAGAACGCCTTGATGCGGCCGAAGAAGCCACCCAAAAAGCCCACCAGCTTGCCATTGAGCATGACCTCGTTTGGATGAAAGCACACTCTTTTATTAGCCGAGCAAGACTTGAGCTTTTGCGCCAAAATACAGACAGCGCTGCCAAGTTGCTACTTGCAGCAGAAGAATCTGCACTCAGTTTCGACCACGGTGAGCTACTCAGCCAAATTTGCTTCCAACAATCACGAGTCGCTGAAGAACAAGGTGACTTTGAGTCTGCGTTTAACGCGTTCAAGAAATACCGTAAGCACGCACTCAAAATGCTCAAAGAACAAACTCATCGAATCAGCATGGATAAAGCAAGAGGCTCTAAACGCCAACTAGAGCAGCGAGCACGTAAGCTGATCAATCATATTCGCTCTCAACACGAATACGACCCTGAAAAACAGTTCTCTAATGTCGTTTCTGAGACCTACTGGTGGGAACAGTTAGTTTTGTTTAAAACGGAGCTCAAACGCTCTAACCACGCCATCATTATGATTCAGCATTCAAACCCCGAAGTTCTCGATGTTTGTACCGAGCTCGTTCATGCATTGACAACCTCCAGCGACCTCATCTCGAGAATTTCCAGTAACAGGCTAGCAATGTTAATTGCAGAAAAAGGTCAAGCAGCAGAAGAGGTCTACCGCACTGTCCAAGCGATGTTAGACATCTATCCATGGAAGCGACGCGGAATCAAAGGCCCTAAACCGATACTGTATTTGCAAGATATCCTGACCTTCCCATTCACGTTAGAACAGCTCGAAGAAAGTTATATTGAGGTAATGAAGAATGGAACAACTGCTTAGCAAGGTGACTGACGCAGGTATCGATCCTTCTTCCGTTTCAGGTGAAGAAGCGATTACGCTATGGGAACACATAGGGTTACATATTGCGTCAACAAACCGAGAGAAAGCGCATTGCTATATCATTAGCGCCGAGTATCGAAGAAAGATCAAACAGCTCAACGACAGCATTAGTGAATTGAAACAAGCGCTTGAGTTGCTTGTTTTACCAGAGGATGTAGAAGATATTCTTTCAGTGAAAGCAAGCTTGAGTGAGCGTTTAGTTGAAGTAGGTGACTACAATGCGGCATTAACCGAGTATGTTGCTTCAACCAATATCGCCGTCGAGTACGGCTATATTGATGAGTACGTATTGGCCATTATTGGAATGGGTAATTTGTGCGATGCCTATGGGGATCACCAACGTGCATTACGTTATTATCAAAAAATAGATGCTATCGATCACGCTATTGGCAGTCGATCCCTACGCCTTCGTTACAAGCTGTACATGCTTGCATGTTATATCAGCTTAAACCGTACCGCAGACGCCAAAGAACTATTGAGTGAATGTGAAGAACTGAGCATTCTCGTCAGTGATAAAAACCTCGCCGCACAAATTCACCTCTACCGAGCCAAATTACATCGTCTGCAAGAAGACTACCCCAATGCGTTGCTGGCTATTTCGAATGTTCAGTATACAACGGGTAGTGCCACGACATACTGGTTATCCACGATGGTCAAAATTGAGACTGCGTATTGTCTAAACGGTGTAGGGCACACTTCTTTAGCTAATTTAACGTTGGACTCCATCAGTAAAAGGATTCAAAAGCAGCTATCTCCTATCGTTACTCAGCATTTTTATAACGCGATGAGTCAAGTTTACGCCTCTCAAGGGTTGTATCAAGAAGCATTAAATTGTGAAAAAAAAGCGCATAGAATCGAATCTGATCTTGTAAAACATATTCCGATCGGTGAGTTAGGGTCTGCTCAACTACGCCGACTTTCACGCTTTGAGTTACAACTCAAACTCATTTTGTCAGAGCTAGAAAACAAAGAACTAAAAGAAACCACCAAGCAGCATAAAAATACTGTTGCTCAGCTACAGCAGGACGTCTTTACCGATCCACTTACGTCTTTACACAACCGACGCTGGTTAGAAGTTAAACTAAAAGATCTACTTCTGCACGATACTGCATTTGCATTGATGGTCATCGATATCGATCACTTCAAATCCATCAATGACGAACTAAGCCACTTGGTTGGCGACAAAGCGATCAAAAGTGTGTCACAGGAACTGGCGTCCTACTTCAGATTTAAAGGCGCATCGTGCGTACGATTTGGTGGTGAAGAGTTCCTCGTGATCCTTGAGAATACCCAACTGGAACGCGCAGAAATGCATGCCGAGAATTATCGTGAACGGATTTATCAATATGGTTGGGACGATATTCTTGGTGAACGGGGGCTGACCGTATCCATAGGGATTACCTTGCATCGAGAAGGCGAGAATACTCAGCGAACTTTTTATCGTGCAGACAAAGCTCTTTATCGCGCCAAAGCCAATGGCAGAAACCAAGTCTGTACCGAACTTTAAACCATGCCCCGGTTGACACCTGGGGCTTTAGTATACTTTTTACTTATCCTTCCTATATCACTTCACTGCTTGTTTAAATAAGTACTCAGCAACACCTTAGCTGCCAATAAACATCAGTGGATACTTACATCGCATAAACATAATTCCTACATAAAAACCGCTTGATTCATCTGTAGTTAAGACAAATACTTAAATTGTTAATTTACGTAGATTTTCCATTTCGCAATACGCACAGGTAGGTAAGATGTTTCTAGACTATTTTGCACTTGGGTTACTCATCTTCGTTGCTTTAGTGATCTTTTACGGAATCATTGTCATCCATGATATTCCATATGAAATCGCCAAAGAGAGAGAGCACCCGCACCAAGACGCAATTCACTACGCTGGCTGGGTCAGCCTTTTCACTTTGCATGCGCTGTGGCCATTTTTATGGATCTGGGCAACATTATGGCGCAAGGAACGCGGCTGGGGTTTTAAACAACTAGAACAAGAAACACACGACATTCATCACCGCCTTGAAGAACTCATCGATGAAGTCAACGAACTCAAAAACCAAGTATCGATGTTGAAACAACAAAAGATTCAGCAAAAGCCTTTGCCTGAACAAAGTAAAGAGGACGAATAATGGACTTATTGCTGATTCTGACTTACGCAGCTCTTTGTATTGCCATTTTTAAAATTTTCAATATTCCTCTAAACAAATGGACCGTTCCAACCGCCGTACTTGGCGGCGTAGTGTTAGTGGGCACACTCGTGCTGCTTATGAACTACAACCACCCATTTACTCAATTGGGTAACCAAGTGTTCCCGACTACGCCTATCGTCTCTGGCGTGCGTGGCCGCGTGGTGGAAGTGCCAGTCCAGGCCAACCAACCGCTCAAAACGGGCGATATTCTTTTCAAAATCGATCCTGTCCCTTTTGAAGCAGAAGTTGCTCGCCTGGAAGCGAAAGTTAAAGAAGCAAGCCAAGGTGCGTTGGGCTTAGAGTCTGATCTAAGAGAGGCAGAAGCTGCTGTATTGAAAGCACAAGCGGACAGAGATAAAGCACAAAGGGAATTTAGCCGATATCAAAGGGGCTTTGATCGTGGCGCGTTTACTGAACAAGATTTGGATACTCGACGCCAAGCGTATAAAGCGGCAGAAGCCATGTTAGACGTTGCGATTTTGCAACAAGAACAAGCTCAAATCGCTCTGGACTCTGAAATCGGAGGCGAAAATACCCAAGTCGCGCAACTTCTTGCCGAGCTGCGTAAAGCAGAGTTTAACCTAGAGCAAACCGTCGTTCGTGCGCCAACCGATGGTTACGTTACGCAATTGGCTTTACGTCCTGGTGTTATGGCTGTGCCGTTGCCACTTGCCCCGGCAATGACCTTCGTACATACCGAAGACATTACGTACACCGCGGCATTCAGACAAAACTCATTACAACGCTTGAAGCCAGGCTTTGAAGCAGAATTTATGTTCCGCGCTATCCCGGGCAAAGTGTTCCGTGGCGAAGTCATTGACGTGATTCCAGCCATTGGTGAAAGCCAAATTCAAGCGCGAGGCGCTCTGCTCGGGACTGATGCCTTGCGCACGAGCGGACGTGTGTTTGCGAAGCTGAAAATTACCGACGACTTGAGTGGATACCACCTGCCAATGGGTACTGCGGTTGAAGTTGCAGTTTATTCAGACAGCTTTACTCACGTATCAGTGATGCGCAAAGTGCTTATTCGTATGAAGAGCTGGCAGAACTATTTATACCTCGACCATTAATGAACATATAGCGCCTTCATTTATTGGTAAAAATAACATCAAACCGTGTAATCAGGGGCTGACGATCAGCCCCTGATTCATTCTAGCCATCCAGATAGATAGCATTCCCACTTTTATTAATATTCTGTATAATGCGCGCCTTATTTTTAATGCTTGCTAAAACCAAAGCCAGTCAAAGGGATGCGTGAATCAAATCACACATTTCCTGAAGAAAAATAGAGCAAACAATAAGCAGCTTGGTTGTTTTGAATATATGTTACACAATCAAATAACTAACGCTTTCCAACAATATAAATGAACGTTCTTTAAAATCGACTATTGAACTGAGGTTATCTATGAATCTTTCCGCTAAAACTGTTGTGGTTATTGCAATCGGTGCTGCTCTTTACGGTATCGGCGGCTTACCTATGTTTGGCATCCCTGTATTTGCAAACACAACGCTAAAACCAGCCATGGCAGTATTAGCATTGTTCTCAGTACTATTTGGACCACTTGTTGGCTTCTTGGTTGGTTTTATTGGGCACTGGGTTACTGACCTATTTGCTGGTTGGGGCGTATGGCTCACTTGGGTACTTGGTTCAGGTATTGTTGGTTTGATTATCGGTCTATTCCCTTCTCTAACGCGCTACCGTTTAGAGAAAGGCGATTTCAATATGAAAGACTTCGCGTTATTCGTGGTACTTGCACTATTAGGCAACGTATTTGGTTACGGTTGCTCTGCATTCCTCGACACGATTTTATACGCAGAACCGTTCACTAAAGTGTTTACCCAGCTTTCTATTATCGCGATCGGTAACACCATTCTTATTGCTATTGTTGGCTTCTTCATTCTTAAATCTGTCGCTAAACGTAACAAGCAAAGCCGTAACTTAACAGAGGCTTAATGTCGAATGACAATCGAATTTTCTAACTTCTCTTTTAGATATGAGTCGCTGGACAAACCGACGCTAAAAAATATCAATCTAAGGATAGAGAAAGGAGAGAAAATCGTCATTATCGGTCCAAGTGGTAGTGGTAAATCTACTCTTGGGCAATGTCTTAACGGACTGATCCCACACGCAATCAAAGGGGAAACCAGTGGAACATTGACCATCAATGGTCAAGACACCGCCCCTTTCGACATGCACCAATACACTGAGCAAGTTGGCACCGTACTCCAAGATACGGACAGCCAATTTGTCGGTTTGAGCATTGGCGAAGACATTGCATTTGCGCTGGAAAACCAGCTAACTTCAAATATCGACATGTACCCATTGGTCAAAGCCACGGCCAAAATGGTCGACTTGGAACAGATGCTAGAACGCTCACCCCACGATTTATCAGGCGGCCAGAAACAGCGTGTTTCTTTGGCGGGCATTCTCGTCGATGACGTAGATATCCTTTTGTTTGATGAACCACTAGCTGCGCTTGACCCTAAAACGGGTAAAAAAACCATCGAGATCATCGATGATCTACACCGCGAAACGGGCAAAACCATCGTAATCATTGAGCATCGTCTTGAAGACGTTCTGCATTGCTCAGTTGACCGTATTATCTTGATGGAAAACGGCAAAATCATTGCCGATACAACGCCAGATGAAATTTTAGCGTCGCCTCTGCTAGAAGATTACGGCATCCGCGAACCGCTTTATATTTCAGCACTGAAAGAAGCAGGCTGCGCGATTGAGGGCGATGCAAAACCTTCTAGCTTAACTACCTTACCGTTGGAGCAATATAAACCGGCAGTACAAGCATGGTTTGATGGTTCAACAGCACAACCGCCCAAAACGCCAGCCGAGACTTTGCTTGAAGTCCGTGGCCTCACCTATTCTTACGACGGTGAGAAAAATGCGTTAGAAGACGTGAGTTTTGACATCAAGCGTGGCGAGTTTGTCTCTGTACTTGGCAAAAATGGCTCGGGTAAATCGACCATCACCAAACTGATTATGGGCGTTATTGAAGCGGATAGCGGCTCAATGAGCATGAATGGTCAAGATCTTAACGAACTGACCATCTTCGAGCGTAGCCAGAAAGTGGGTGTGGTGATGCAAAACCCGAATCACATGATTTCCCATCACATGATTTTCGACGAAGTGGCCTTCGGCCTCCGTAATCGTGGCGTTGAAGAGAAACAAATAGACGCTAAAGTACTTGAAGTCCTAGAGCTGTGCGGTTTGAGCAAATACCGTCACTGGCCAATCGAAGCATTGAGTTATGGCCAGAAAAAGCGCGTAACCATTGCGTCAATTTTGGTCTTGGAACCAGAGCTTCTGATCCTTGATGAACCGACGGCAGGTCAGGACTATCGAAACTACACGTCTATGCTGAGTTTCATCGAAAAGCTCAATCGCGAGTTGGGCGTAACCGTAATGATCATCTCTCATGACATGCATTTAGTGTTGGAATACACCTCGCGCTCTATCGTGATTGCAGACAGTACATTAGTCGCGGATGCACCAATGACGCAGGTATTCAGCAGTCCAGAGCTACTAGACCAAGCAAACCTCACTACCACAAGTTTGTTTGAGTTGGCTACGAAAGTTGGTATCGAGGACACCAATGGCTTTATGCAGCATTTTATCAATGTAGAAAAAGCGCACCGCCAACAAAAAAGCGACGAAGTAAACCAACCAGAGAAAGCAGTGGCATGAAAGACAACAAAATGAAGTTTGGTATCAACTACATCGATACCCAATCGCCACTTCATAAGTTGAATGGCATTACTAAGTTCTTGCTTTTCATTGCTTGGGTAACGGTGGTATTGACCACATTTGACTTGCGAATCATCGCGCTGTTGATCGTGCTTGGTTTAGGCTTATTGAAAATGACCAAAGTGCCCTTTCATGTCTACAAACCGCTGTTATTCGGTACAGGCACGGTATTACTGATCAATGCCCTGTTTATGTTCGCGTTAGCACCGCAACAAGGTACTGAGTTCATGGGTTCATCAACGGTTTTACTCTCGTTACCCGGTAATTACTCGCTCACTCAAGAGACGTTGTTTTACCTAGTAACAGTGACGTTGAAATACTTCAGCATGTTTCCAATCGCGTTGGTGTTTGTATTTACCACTCACCCGACGGAGTTTTCAGCCAGCTTGAACCGCTTGGGTGTACCTTACAAAATCGCCTATGCCGTAAGCTTAACGCTGCGCTACTTGCCGGAAGTGAAAAAGGACTTTGTTAACATCATGCACGCGCAACAAGCACGCGGAGTAGAACTGAGCAAGAAGGCTCCGTTGTTCACTCGTATGAAGAACGTCGCGAAGATTCTTGGTCCTCTGATTTTCTCTAGTTTGGACAGAGCCGATCAAATCTCAAACGCGATGACGCTACGTGGTTTTGGCCGCCACTCCTCTCGCACTTGGTACAGCTTAAAACCACTGACCAAAGCCGATATGATCTGCATGGCGGTAATTGCGGTGATAGTGATTGCTGCGATCAGCAAGCGTGTGATGGACACACAACTGTTCTGGTATCCGTTTTAAATTCTGAAGCTTCAAACTGAACATAACGTGGTTAGTGTTGTGACCACGTTATCTTCCGTCTTTCCCCTCGATAACTCGCCTGTTGGCTTCTTGCTTGCAAGTATTCAAAAGAAGCGGTAATTTCAGCGGCTCGCTGATGTGCCAGAAAGTTGCTTATTCAAACGACCAACATGAACTAAACTCATCAGTTTTATCAGGGGCTTAATGATCAACTGCGCACTGCCTACAATGAAAAGCCAAGTACCACTTTCAATCAACGAATCATTCAAAAAGAAAAAGCTACCAATTAAAAACCAAATAGCAATGAGTAGGTCGTTTGCAGCTCCTAACGCCTCATAGCGGCGCTGAATAACGATGTGACGGCTTCCTAGATCTAAATCCAACTCTCTGCCATGTATCTGCACTGTATAGATCCCCTCTTATTGTTTCGCGTCAGTTATGCCCAAGTTATTTCGAAATACTTAGTTCTAAACCCTAACGGACGTGGCATGCATTGACAACCATTGGGGGGATTATCTATTTGCAATCAAAAGAAAAGGGCGCATAAGCACCCTTTTCAGCGAGTCTAATTACAGGTATTCACTTCAATGGCTAGATAGTGAGTGCCAACTTAACTCCACTTCAACAAGCGAGTTTCATTGCCTTCTTCCGGCTTGGCTGGAATATTGAGTGACAACAGCAAGCTCACTGCTGCCATACCAGCGCCGATGTAAAATACGCTCGCAGGTGAAACAAGCCAAATGACACCAAACGTAACAGGTATTACAACTGCAGCAATATGGTTAATCGTAAACGCAACGCCTGCGGTCGACGCCATATCGGCAGGATCGGCAATTTTCTGGAAGTAGGTTTTAATCGCAAGCGCTAACGCGAAAAATAAATGATCGACAACATACAATGCTGCCGCCCACTCTGCCGTTTGCACCAAACCGTACCCGACGAACACGAAGATCAAACCGACGTATTCAAACATCAACGCTTTGCGCTCACCAACAACGCCGATAAAACGGCCTATTCGCTTCGCAAACAAGAAGTTAAAGACATAGTTAATCAGGAACAGCAACGTAATATCTGCGGCGGAGTAACCAAACTTTTCTACCATCAAGAAACCAGCGAACACCGTAAAAATTTGACGGCGTGCTCCACTCATAAACGTAAGCGCATAGTATAACCAGTAACGTTTACGCAGGATGAGCTTCTTGTTCTGAGGCACTTTTGTCTTAAATTGTGGGAAGGCAAATGCCATCACCAAAATGAGCACAAAACCTAAACCACCAGCCATTAAATAGACCGTTTTAAAATCAAGTTTGAGCTGTTCGAGCGAAACCCAAATGGCGCCGTAGGTAAACAGAGAAGCCAAAGCTCCAACAGAAATAAACTTACCCAGCATTTCTGGCGCTTCTTCTTTAGATAGCCATTGTAAAGACAAAGACTGCTTGAGTGTTTCAAAGTAATGGAAGCCGGTGGACATTAACAAGGTTGTAAAAAGTAGACCGTACAAAGTGGGAAAATAACCTGTTAATGCCGTACCAAGCGTAAGCATCGCCAAAGAGACGAGCATAAAGCGTTGCTCTCGGATAAACAGCAATACAAACACGGCGGTAAAGGCCAAAAAACCCGGAATTTCGCGCACACTTTGCAATAAGCCTATGTCTGCACCATCAAAGTTTGCTTTCTCGATAACAAAGTTGTTCAACAACGCCATCCAGGTAGAAAAAGCAATGGGCACGATAATGGAAATTAACAGGAGGAAATTTTGCGGCGTTCTCCAGCCGTGCGATGAGGTAGTCATGATGTTTCCTTTAAATATGAAGGCATCATCATAGCTTTAAATGTAACAAATTCGCAATATCATTATTATTTTAAGCCCAGAGCAAGCAGATATGGCTGAGGAATATTGTTATGAAGATAAACATCGCGCTTAACTCCTTGGCTAAGCGCGATGTTCAAGTATCAAGAGAAATAAAGCATGAGTAAATGTGCTCAGTGGCTTAATCAATGACTTTTACTGATAGGCGATTTTTAAATTCAAACACATGTTCTGGACATACATCCAAACAACGACCACAGCTAATGCAGTTTTGATCCATAACTCGACGATCTCCCTCTTTCAAAGGCTGCCGAAGCACTTCTGGTTCTGGGCAAACGTAAAAGCAATCCATGCATTTGGTGCAATCTTCGCGCCGAACAGCAGTAACGCGCAACAGGCTTTTTCGGCCTATCACGCCATAGGTAGCCCCCAGTGGACATAAGTGCCCACACCACCCATGCTCAACCAAGAGTAAATCCAACACAAACACTAGGGCGATCAACACCCAACCTGCGCCCATACCAAACACCAACCCGCGATGCAGTGCCGCCACTGGATCTAACCATGTCCAAAGAATTGCGCCAGACAGCGCACTGCCCAACATCAAAACAGGGATCAGCCAATAACGAATCACGGGAGACCAACGATAGCTCGCTTTAATGTTGAGCTTTCGACGCAACCACGCCGCCAAGTCTGTCACGATGTTCAACGGGCACACCCAAGCACAAAATGCGCGCGGCGCCAAAATCGCGTAAAACACCACGACAATCACTACGCCTAACAACGCATTAAACTCCGGAACATGCCCTGTCGCCAAAGCTTGAAGCACAATTAACGGGTCACTTAACGGCACGGTATCGAGCAACATACTTGATGACAGATTACCAGTTAGAATTCCCAGCGTCGGCCCAGCCATAAATAGCGCAATGATGGTGAACTGACATAGCCGACGTAAAATCAAAAACCGATGCGCGCGCCACCAACCAAGCTTTTCAAGCGCTTCTTTGCCAGCATTTTGAGCTAAATTCTTTGCCATTACTTACCTCCTTTTAGCGATTCAAGCGCACCTTCCGGCACAGGCGTCTCACTAGGGAGGATATTTTCGAGTGGTTTGTCGATCTCTTTCCAACCAAAATTGTAGTGGCTGCCCACTTTGCCTTTCGCCAAATCCGTCGGGACAACTTTAATAGCAGCGACATCCAACACGCACGCTTGTTCACACTTACCACATCCGGTACACACTTCGGAATTCACTGTAGGGATAAGTTTGGCGTGATAGCCGGTTCGGTCGTTGTGAACCATCTCTAACGTGATGGCTTCATCAATCAGCGGACAAACGCGATAACAAACATCGCATCGTAACCCTTGCCAGTTAAGGCAAGTTTCATGGTCAATAAGAACCGCTGTACCCATTCGAGCATCATCAATATCGGTTAGTTTCGGATCCAGCGCCCCACTCGGGCAAGCCACCACACAAGGAATGTCTTCGCACATTTCGCAGGGAATATCGCGCGCAGTAAAGTAAGGAGAGCCAGTCGCGACGGGAGAAAGTAGTGTCGCGAGTTTCAATGTGTCGTAAGGGCATGCCTGAACACACAAGCCACATCGAATACAAGCTGATTCGAAATCGCCTTCCGGCAATGCACCTGGCGGACGAATAGGCACACCTTTGGTTTCTCGAGCTTGGCTTTGTAGCGATTGTAAGCCCAATACACACGCAGCTGCGCCAACACCAGCCGCAGTCCGAGCTGTATCACGCAAAAATCGGCGCCGACTTTGCGATATTTTAGACTGAGAGGATTTCATGCTATTTCCTCAACAAAACTCCCTTATCAAGTTAAGCATAAATAGCCCTAAACGTGTCGTTTCCCTATACCTCATAGGAGGTAACCCCATCCTCTATTGATTCAAGTCAACTGACGCACAGTGCCGTCGTCACAGTTTGACTAAATGCGTTTATTTACTGCGACATGAAATTCACCACGATACTCTGCAGTACGCGCCATTCTCAGTACAATAATTCAACACCTTTGCAATCTATTCGCTCAATTCGATGATAAATCACTACTAAAAATTCAAAAAATGACATCATAACAAGCTAATTTAAAAGGTATTTATCCATTAAACATAAAAAAACACTATCCAAATAAGAAAACTGTGGTTAGATTAAAAATTAAAACTAAAAAGCGAAGGAGAGAGGCATGGAAATTATCGTACGTCCAACGACCGTCGAAGACGCAGCGGCACTCGTAGAAATCTATTCACAACCAAAAGCACAACGTGAAACCCTGCAACTCCCAAAGCCTTCGCTCACGATGTGGGTGGAAAGATTGTCAAACATACCTGATGGTGTTTATAGCTATGTCGCTGAAATTGATGGTAAAGTCGTCGGTAATATTGGCTTTCACCACTCTCTACGTCCAAGAACGATGCACACGGCATCGTTTGGCATTGGAGTACATGATAGTTTCCACGGACTCGGTATTGGTAGCAAATTGATAGAAACAGTCACTGAACTAGCAGATAACTGGTTAAATGTGAGAAGAATTCAGATAGAGGTCAATGCCGATAACGACGCCGCCATTGGGCTTTATAAAAAGCATGGATTTCAAATTGAAGGTGAAGCGATTGACGGTTCCTTCCGTGATGGTGAATTCATCAATACCTATTACATGGCGCGCATCAGACCAGGCCAAAGATAAGACAAAGCCTCCTACTAATTGGAGGCTTTTCTTTTTAAACTTCGACTCACTTTCGTAAGTAAGCCAACGCTCTGCGAGTCAATGCTTCTGTGTAGGGATTGATCTTCCAGTGGTCGGGACTCCAACCTTTCACAAATCGCTGAAAGTCTGCCCAAGCCACAGCAAACAAAGGACGCCATTCACGCTCGACTTCATTAGGGTCAAGATTCGGTTGATAGACCATTAGCGCGTGTTGCAACTGAGCAAAATACGTATCCAAAACCCAAACTTCCATCTCTGCACAACGTTCTGGCTTAACGGCGCTACTCATAAACAGTGCCACATCTTTCATGGCACACCCGCATCCAATGTATTGAAAGTCAACCGCAGCAACGCTTGATTCTTCTTCATCAAAACAGAAGTTCGCCAATTTGGCATCACCGTGTATTAGTGTTTTAAACTTAGCTTGCGAAAGCGTTTGATCAATCAATTGAGCCGCATTTTGTAGCTCAGTGTCTTGCAATGCTTTAAGCTCGTCGGGTCTGGTTGCTAAGTGCCAGTATGTTCCGGTATGCCACAACTTATCCGAACGAACATCGATGTATCGCGCATGAAAGTTCGCCAACCAAGTGAGGCAGGCTTGTATATGCTCTAGCTGTGCATCTGTGATGACTTTTGGAAAGCCCACCTCGGCGAGATCTTCCATCACAATGAGCCATTCATTCTCCGATTGGAACGTTTTTAGACCTTGTGGTACTCGGCAGCGAGTATCCACCCCTCCGGAAAAATGCTCATACCAATTCACTTCCACCTGATAAGAGTGCAGCTTTCTTTGATGAGAACGGTCCGTATTCCAGCCTCTAGGATGCTCTGAAGGCTTAGGGAGTTTTACATGCTTAATGATCACCGAACGAGTTGAATAAGTAACTCGGACTAACTCTCCATAGCCTCCCCATAGCGATTGTATGACTTCTACAGAGCGGTAATTACCTAGATTGAGTTCCTGGCCAATATTTTGGTAGCGTTGGTGGTTGTTACTCATCATGCGAGCAGATGTGACCACGTTTGGTTCTTCTCCATGTAGTGAATAACATATGGGCAAACTGGTTTGATTTGATAACCGAGTGACTCAATTTCTGGCAACACCGCTTCCATCATCACTTTTCCGTACCCCTTACCTCGCAGTGCTTCAGGAACAACCGTTGATGTAATGTGCATGACATTACCCTTAAGCTGATAAATTAACTTGGCTTTATAGCCCTGCTCTAAATCAACCCAGAATGTACTATTCGTGGCTTCATGAGTTACTTTATGCATATCTTGCTCTCTAATTTTTGTTACAGATTGATTGAATCAAACTATATCACTGAATAAAATCGATACCATGCGAGAGTGCTGCTTCGCCTCACGCGATTACCTTCTTACATCAGGTACGACAATTATAATGAGAAATATGAGCCCAATTGCCAGAGACGGCAAGCTACCTCTGCAAAGCAAGAAGGCACCAGAACGTCAGGCAAGTACATTAAATAGCACCGATGCAATGGCAATGGTCGAACATGGCAGTGAAGTGAGCTTAAACGTCACCACCCCCGTTGGTACAAAGTTTATTACAACCAGCACATTTGTTGGCTGTCACTCAAATAATACTGCATTGATAGAGGTTCCGAACATCTCCGATGAAGACTTGAAGTTCTATTTTCAAGAAGGCTTTTGGATCAATGTAAAAGCCTACTCTCATCGAGGTGAAGGGGCCGTTATCCCATTTCGGGCCCAATTACAGCATCGACTAGGCGATCCGTACCCAATTTTGGTGCTAGACCTACCCAACACTATGCAGGTCTTTCAGCTTCGCAAAGAAGTGCGTTACGAAGTAAATTTGAGAGCGCGTGTTTGTTTAGAAGCCTATCGAACTGAATGCGAAATAAGAGATTTATCTCGTAGTGGCTGTCGTTTTGTAACATCACCAATGAGCCGACCACTTCAGGTTGGTGACCACGTTTCATTGGATCTAACGATGCCCGGAGAAAGTCGTATGCTAGCGCCGTTGCGAGGTCGTATTTGTAATTTACAAAAATCAACGCATTATGCTCGCTACGGAATGGAGTTTGATGAGGTTGGTAAAAACAACGCTAAAAACCTCCTCAGTCACCTCAAATTTGATGGGACTAAGCTCACACTAAAAAGATAGATTTGATAACCCCTATCGCTTATCAAGAAGCTTTGAAGTGCTAGAAAACAAGAAACCCCTTACTTTTCAGTAAGGGGTTTTTATTTACTAAGAATAAGGCAGTATCTTAGATAAGAGTCATGACTTAGAAGTCGTAACGTAGACCTAGCGCTAGCTCATCTTTTTCAGCCGCGCCTTCGTTATCCATTAGATCGAAGTTGTATGATGCGTAGCCACGGAAGTTAGGCTTGAAGTAGTAAGTTACATCAACAGCTAGGTTTTCTACAGTATCTGCGTCTTCTAGTTCACCTTTGTTGAACGTAGAAGTGAATACAGTTTGACCCATAGTGTAAGCAGCGGCTAGTTCGTAGCCTTTGTAATCAAAAGTCTTACCTGCAACATCCATATCCGCGCCAGTGTAGTTACCAGCGAAGTAGAAGTCACCTACAGAGTATGCAGCTACCAGCATGAACTCATCGCTGTCGTTTTGATCTGCGTAACCAGCACCTAGTTCAAAACCAGTGTTAGCAAACGCGTAAACACCAGATAGAGAGAAGCCATCTTCCTCGTTGTCTGTAAAGCCTTGTGCATCTGTTGTGCGATCAGCAAAACGGTAGCTAGCGCGTACAGCTAGTTGCTCGAATTGGCCTTTGTAAGACAGCATGTTATCTGTACGGTCAGAAACAGGCAGTTTAAGTGCTGCTGTGTTACCGTGGTAAGCCATAATGTCAGTAAAGTCAGTAAGAACCACTAGTGCGCCGTCGTTTTTACCGTAAGTTACTTCACCGTATTTGCCACCCAGACCCGCATAAGCGTAACGAGTTTCAAGACTATCTGTCTCACCAACTTTGTTACCTTTAGAATCAAATACATCATAAGTTTTAGTTACAAACTCACCTTCCCAAAAACCAACGCCGTATAGGTTTTCATTGATTTCCTGTTTGCCTAGGAAGTTAAGACGGATGCGAGTACGGTCTTCTGCCTTACCATCCATCATAGAAAGACGCGCTTCAGCGCGACCGCCCATCTCAAGAGAAGTGCCATCTTGGTTGTATAGTTCTGAAGCGACAACTTGAGATCCTGATGCCATTAGCGCCACTGCTACAGCTAAAGTTTTTAATTTCATTGTTATTTTCCATATCATTGTTTTATATGTGTTTTCTCACCAGAAAAACAGGACTTTTCTGTACCAACGAGAAAACTGGCGGCATAGTAGCAGCTGTTATTTTTCACGCAACGTGTTGAATAAACAGCGCTTATAGAAGAAAACACCACTTAAAATGACGATATGAATACCTCTCAACCATCAAGTTATCGGTTGAGTTAAAAAAAATGTTCGCGTCAAAAAAAAATTGACGAAAAAAATGTAAAAACAATATCACAAAACGTGACATTGCCCGCAAAAAAATCTTGTTAACTGACTGTTTTAGATAGACTTATTGATAATAAATCCGATTATTACAAACAAAAAAATCCCTGAGCATTCACTCAGGGATTTAGAGATTTGATAAGTAGATGATGAATTAAAGCTTAAAGAAACTTAATTGCTCTTTCTGCTTCTCTGCAAGTAATGAAAGCTCAGTACTCGCACTTGCACTCTGGCTGATGCCCGCTACGTTTTGGTTTACAAGCTCCGACATGTTAACCACGTTGCGATTGATATCTTGAGTAACTTGAGACTGCTCTTCGGCTGCGGTTGCTACTTGCGTGTTTGAATCGTTGATGTTGGCGACCGACTCGGTAATTCCAACCAACGCCTCATTCGCTTGTTGCGTCAGCTCGTTGTTGCGGCTAAGCATATCAAGGCTGACTTGCATACTGTCATTCGCAAGCCCAGACTGCGCTTGAAGCTCTTCAATGATCGTTTGGATCTCTTGTGTCGAGTCTTGAGTACGCGCTGCTAGCATGCGTACTTCATCAGCTACTACCGCAAAACCACGACCAGATTCACCAGCTCGCGCCGCTTCAATCGCAGCATTCAATGCTAGCAAGTTGGTCTGCTCAGATACGCCGCGAATCACTTCAATAACATCGTTGATCTGTACAGATTGCTCTTTTAGACGCAAAACAACTTGCGCTGCATCGTTCAATGCTTGAGACATTTGCGCACTTGCTTCCGCACTTTCTTGGAAGATAGCCAAACCTGATTGAGCAAGTCCATCAGCTTCACGCGCGGTTGCGTCAGCAGAGGTCGCGTTATCACTCACATTATTCGCAGTGCTTGCAAGCTCGTTAACCGCAGATGCAACTTGCTCGATCTCCGCTAACTCTTGTTGAGCGTTCGCTTCCGCTTGCGTCATTACCGCAGCTAATTCGGTCGATGCAGATGCAACTTCCTCACTAATACGGGTTAACTGGTCCACAGTGTTGTATAACTGCTCTGCGGTTTGGTTTACATCTTTGCTCAGCTTAGAGATCTCATTGTCCCCATCGACATCTGCACGTACTGATAGATTACCCATTGCTAACTGACGCATCACTTCTTGCAGCTTTTGGATTGGTGTAACAATCATGCCAGATAGGAACCAAGCGCCTATCAATGAGAAAGCAAATACCGCTAAAACCGTCAACATAGCGTTATTTTGCACACGTTCATTTTGCTGATGACTTCTGATAGTAGATTGTTCAGCTTGCTCGTTTACATGCTTTGATAGTGTGTTAATTTGTTGGACCATTTCTCGGCCAACATTGCGATACTCTTTGACAAATGCACGGTACTCGCTATCCGATTTCAAACCTTGATCGTATTGGTTGAAGAAAGCAACTGAGCGCTCTGAATATCGCACATAGGATTCAATTGCTTGGCGAACTTTAACGGCATCGTCACGGAATAGGTTTCGGGCTTCAATTGCGCTTAAATCGGCATCAACTTGCTTTAAGCCTTCTTTCAATTCGGTTAGAAAATTCTCACGACGAGAAGCATCGTAAATAGCGTAAACCGCGCTTATGCGCAGAGGGTAAATTTGGTCGTCAATACTCGCCAATGTGTCTTTGTGAAAAACCAAAGATTCTTGGTTGGAAGCAATAACATCTTGCTCTGCTTGAAGATTGTTTTTAGTAATCCAAAGAGCAATAAACAAAACAATCGCGGTAAATAATACCGGAACCAAAATTTGCGTTCGTACTGACAAATTTTTCAGTGATAACTGCATGACAGGGCCTCAGTTGTATGCGTGATGTCTATATCCAAACAAACTCGAGCAGTGCTTATAACAACGTTACTTTTCGGCAGTTTGAATATCTATGCTTCCTTGCGACGGGATAAATCCCAGACGAATAAACAAGTGGCGAATATTAGAGGTCGATCACACTTTTGTCTAGTACAAAAACTCTCCATTTTCAATCTGTTATTGACAATATCCCGACAGTGGCGTCGGGATATTGTCGTTATGATAAATTATGATCACTTATGATGAGATACATTCACATTTAGGACGGTTTCAGCCTATTTTCTCAACGAATTGAGCTTGGCTTGAGCAAGGCCAAAAATGGTATCGATTGGATAAGAGCCTTCATCGGTTGGCTCACCAGCAACTTTCCCCGTAAACAATTCGATAGCTTCAGTAACATGGTCAATCGCCCAAATATTAAACTCGCCTTTTTCGACTGCTTTCACGATGTCGGAACGAAGCATTAGATTGTGAACATTAGAGCGCGGAATAATGACCCCCTGCCCGTCATGACGACCTTTAATTACACACACATCATAAAATCCTTCGATCTTTTCGTTTACGCCACCAATAGGCTGAGCTTGACCAAATTGATTCATCGACCCTGTTATCGCAATGTCTTGTCGATTTGGTTGCTTTGAAAAAGCAGACACAACCGCACATAACTCAGCCATGCTGGCACTATCACCATCAACACCACCGTAAGATTGCTCAAAGGTAATGGTTGTCGTTAATGGCACTCGTGCCGTTTTACCAAATACGGAAGATAAGTAGGCAGACAAAATCATTACGCCCTTAGAGTGAATACTGCCTCCCAAATCCACGCTTCGCTCGATATCGATAACATCCCCATCACCGTAACACGTCGTCGCTGTGATGCGATTCGGTGCACCAAACATGTAGTCACTAGTGCTCAATACCGAAAGTGCGTTCACTTGGCCTACGGCTTCTCCTTCGGTGCGAATCAGCGTTGTGCCGTTAATAAAGGTTTCCATTACGTTATCGCGTAATCGGCTTACTCGCATTTCTTGGTTATTGAGCGCCTCTTCAACATGCCCAATACGGATCATGTTAGAGTTAGCTTGACGAGCCACGTAGTTCGACTCTCGAAGCAAGTTGGCGATATTAGCCGAATGTAGAGATAGCTTGGATTGGTCGCCAGACAAACGTGAGCTGTATTCGATGATTCGAGCAATGGCTTTGCGATCGCAATGCAGCATATTGTTGTCATGCACCACGCTAGATATAAAGCGCGCGTAATGCAGCTCAGACTCCGGCGTACGTTTCATTTCGTCTTCGAAATCTGCCGTCACACGGAACAACTCGCTGAACTCTGGATCGTAATGTTGGAGTAATTGGTAAGTTCGGTAATCACCAAACAAGATGATTTTGATATCAAGCGGAATCGGTTCAGGATCGAGTGATACCGCCCCCGTCAATGTGACTTCTTTTTCTAGAGACGTAAAACTCAATTGACGAGCACGCAATGCGCGCTTCAAACCATCCCAAACGTAAGGCTGTTCAAGTACTTTCTGAGCATCCATTAACAAAACGCCGCCATTCGCCTTATGCAAGCTCCCTGCGCGAATCAGCGAGAAGTCGGTAAACACCGTTCCCTTGAAAGTGGCAGTCTCAATCGACCCGAAGAGTGAATGATAGTTGGGATTTTCTTCAACAACGATAGGAAATTCGCTGCTTTTACGGCTTACCAAGACGTTCACTTTATAACGACGTGGCAATTTTTTATCCAAGGATGCCGTCGCAATTTCGCCTTGCTCGCCACTTTGGTCAAGGAAGATATCTGCGTTTTCAACAATATCTTTTTGCAGCTCAGTTAAGTAGGTTTTGATTTCGGAATATTGCGCGTAATCCACTTTGAGTTTTTTGATGAAGTGAGTAATCACATCAAGCGTCACTTCATCATTGAGCTTTTTGATTTTATCGCTGTATGTCTCTTCCCACTCCGTAAGCTCACGAACCATCGAGCGCAATCGCACTTCGAGTTCATCAATAGCATCGCTGAATTGCTCTTGTTCTTTTTTGCTTAGTACATCAAAAGACTCTTCCGTATGAAGCTCATCACCGTTCATGGCGACAAACTGATAATCCCCCTGCGTAGTCAGTGTTAGGCTGATGCCCTTTTCTTTTGCCTCTCGACTAATACGATCCAGCTCGTTTTGTTGCTTAGCTGCCAATTGATTTTTTAATCGCTCAGCGCGGCTAAAGTACATTTCATTGTCGAATGCTAGGGGTAAAGCATTCAATAATTTGCCCATTAAAGCTTCAATATCAACACGTAGTTTATTTCCGATACCACAAGGCAGCTTTAATACCTTTGGTGTACGGGTATCCTCAAAGTTCGCAACGTAACACCAATCAAACAGGGCTGCTGCATCGTGCTGGTGACGATTCAGATAGCGCAAGATCATGGTGCGTTTACCTAGCCCATTCTGACCAATGGCGTAGATGTTATACCCTTTCTCTTTGATGGACATCGCAAACTCGACCGCTTTTTGCGCGCGCTCTTGGCCCACGATTTCATCAATTGGAGGTAACTCCTTGGTCGACTTACATGGCATATTCTCTAGATCTGCTACAGAATATAGCTGCTTAGCTTCCAATCTTAGTATTGCCATATCCACTTCCTTTTTTCTTATTTTCGTTATTTGAGTGTAGAGATTATTTGCTTAATTTTAAGTGATTTACCTTCCACCCTAGATTGATTGGACATTTTATGAACACATAAGTGATATTAACACGCACTTGCAATTGATAATCAATTTCATTTAATATCTAAACAAATCAAATGTTGTGGAGATGGATATGAATATTGAGCAATGCTGGATGCGCTACTTAAAAGCAGAGCAACTGATGGAACAAGGCCATTGGCCAGAAGCTCATCGTTTATATGACGACGTGCTCAACAATCTACCCAACCACATTCATTTAGCGCTAGAAAATGCACAAACTAAACCTTGCCAGTTTGTATGTCTCATTACGGGGCTTAGAGATGCCAGCGTGACGCAATCAGAGATTCTCAACAAACTCGGCTTACAACATGATGCGTTCTCAATACTCAATCAAACTTACGCGCTATTTCAATTTTTGCAGCTAGAGAGCCATGAACTGATTGAGCGCGTAGGTCACCTACTTGGTCAACAGAGCGAAGACTTGTTAGCTCACATGGCGGCATTTTGCTCTGCCCAACGTAATGCTCAATGGATGATAGAACTCGAGCACGTAACGCGCGCGCATGAGCAGTTCTTACATTTGCAAGCAATGAGTTCGGCAAAATCTTCGCCTTCTCACCTGTATAATTAATCTAAAGCTCAAGTATTGAGGCCAACTAGGTTTGTGCTGTCCATTGCTTGAGTATCATTTGCTTTATCAACCACAAGGATCTGTGATGTCTTCTAAAACCATTCTTTCGGTGAACAACCTATCAGTCAGCTTTACGACAAACGATGGGATCGTCGATGCAGTAAAGAATGTTAGCTTCGATTTAAAAGCAGGCGAGACGCTGTCCATCGTTGGCGAATCTGGCTCTGGCAAGTCAGTCTCAACCAATGCACTGATGAAACTACTGCCAGACAACGCTATTGTGCATGAAAGCTCATCCATCATGTTTGAGGGTAGCTCCATCTTGGATAAAACAGAGCGTGAAATGCAAAGTATTCGCGGTGATCGCATTGGCATGATTTTTCAAGAGCCGATGACCTCACTAAACCCGTACATGCGGGTGGGTATCCAAGTCGCTGAGGCCATCATGTGTCACCGCCCGGTCGACAGACGAACAGCAAAAGCAAAGGTGTTAGAGCTGTTTGAATTGGTTCATATGCCAAACCCAGAAAAAGCGTACAACAAGTACCCACACGAATTTTCTGGTGGTCAATTGCAACGCATCATGATTGCGATGGCACTGATTAACGAGCCCGATATTTTGATCGCCGACGAACCTACAACAGCGTTGGATGTCACGGTTCAAGCAGAAGTGTTGCACCTGATTAAAGAAATTCAGGCTCAGATGGGCATGGCAATCCTATTTATTACTCATGACTTAGGCGTCGTAAAACACTTTGCAGACCGTGTCATTGTGATGTGTAAAGGAGAAGTCGTCGAAGAAGGCGAAACGCAAACACTCTTCGAGGACCCAAAGCACGAATACACACGTATGCTAATCAACTCGATTCCTAAAGGCAGTAAGGAGCCTATTAGCGAAAGTGCTACACAGCTTTTAAAGGCCGACGATATACGAGTCAAATTCTTGGTAAAGTCGCATTTTATTGCGAGCAAGAATGAGTACTTCGAAGCGGTAAAAGGCATTTCTCTTGAGCTTAAACAAGGAGAGACCCTCGGGATCGTTGGGGAGTCCGGTTCAGGTAAGTCTACACTCGGCCGAGCTTTGATAGGTCTACTGCCCTCAACTGGCAAAATAGAATATAAAGGCCAAGATATGGCCTTGCTGACAAACAAAGAACGTTTTGAGCTGAAAAAAGACGTTCAGATGGTATTCCAAGACCCTTATGGTTCGCTTTCTCCTCGTATGACTATCGGCGAGATCATCACAGAAGGATTAACTGTCCACCAACCAATGTTGAGTAAAAAAGAACGTATGCAGAAAGCGCGCGACGTGCTCCGTGAGGTCCGCTTAGATCCCGCGTCCATCAACCGTTATCCGCACGAGTTTTCAGGAGGCCAGCGTCAGCGTATTGCTATCGCGCGAGCACTGATCCTTGAACCTTCGTTTATTCTGCTTGATGAGCCAACCTCTGCATTAGACCGCTCGGTGCAACTGACAGTGATTGACCTTCTGAAAGATTTGCAGAAAAAACACAATATTGGCTACTTGTTTATTAGCCACGATCTATCAGTAGTTAAAGCACTCTCTGATCGTGTTCTAGTCATGCAAAAGGGCGAGGTCATGGAGCAAGGTACGGCCGAAAAGATTTTCCAAAACCCTAAAAATGACTACACGAAAAAACTGATAGATGCCTCATTTGATCTTGAAAACAATGAAAATCAGCACAATGCGGCTTAGGTTCATCACAGTTTCATATTCATAAACTAGGATTAAGAAAAGGTGATAAATTCATCTTGTCTTAAGAATGGCGTAGCTGCCTTTCGGTTTGGCCGCCGAGACTGGTTGGTTCAAGAGTCAGACTTAGTCAACCTGGCTCAAATACTGGCAAACAGTATGAATTGAGTTCCCCCAACCATGAAAAATGCCGCGACACTGTCGCGGCATTTTTTTATTCTCAGAAGTTTCTAACAACTAGGGCATTAAATCGACTCAATACCCATATTATGTAACGTAAATGCATACACGTCTGTGGTGAGGTCAATTTGCTTACTCAGCGGCATTCCTGCACCATGACCGGCATTAACATCAATGCGTATCAATACTGGATTAGCGCCTTGCTGTTTGTCTTGCAGCTCCGCAATAAATTTGTACGAATGTGCTGGCACAACTCGGTCGTCGTGATCAGCAGTTGTCACCAAGGTAGCAGGATATTGCACGCCTTCTTTTACATTGTGAACAGGAGAGTAACCAAGCAAGTATTGGAACATCGCTTCACTTTGCTCCGACGTGCCATAGTCATACTTCCAGCCTTCTCCAGAAGTAAACGTGTGATAACGCAGCATATCAAGCACGCCAACCGCAGGCAGCGCGACTTTGAATAGTTCAGGGCGTTGCGTCATACACGCTCCAACTAACAAACCACCATTAGAACCACCGCGAATCGCTAGGCGATCCGAGCTAGTGTAGTCGTTTTCAATCAGGTATTCCGCCGCCGCAATAAAGTCATCAAACACGTTTTGCTTTTGCTGCTGAGTGCCTGCGTTGTGCCAGGCTTTACCGTATTCACCGCCGCCTCGCATGTTGGCGACAGCGTATATACCACCCAACTCTAGCCAGTTGGCTACATTGCCAGAAAACATTGGAGTGAGGCTGATGTTAAAACCGCCGTAACCATACAACATGGTTGGTGATCTACCATCAAGTGCAACGCCCTTCTTGTATGAAATGATCATCGGAACTTGCGTGCCGTCTTTTGAGGTGTAAAACACCTGTTTTGATTCATACTCATTACGATCGAACGGTGCCTTTGATTCCTGAAACAGTGTCGATTCACCAGATTCGACATCAAATGAGAAAATCGTCGGAGGCGTCACGTAGTTAGTGAATGTGTAATAAAGTGTGGTTTCTTCTTTTTTACCCGCCAGACCATAAGCCGTGCCTTCTCCCGGCAATTGTACATCTCGAATCCACTCACCTTGGTAGTTAAACTGCTGCACTTTAGAAAGCACATCTACCATATAAGTCGCAAACAGATAACCGCCACCTTTGCTGATTTCTAACGGCTGTTCTTGTTCAGCAATCACGTCAGCCCATTGTTCTGTCTGAGTGTTGTAGCTGACAACTTTGCCATTCGGCGCGTCTAGGTTGGTGTAAAGCAGCAAGGTTGCGTCTTGGCTATCAATTAAGTAGGTGTCGCCTTGCGTTGTCTCGCGCAGCGTCACAATTGCCTGTAACTCAGACTGTAAATCAATATAAAACAGACGATTACCCGATGTAGATTCTGCGCCAGAGATAATAAGGAAGCGATCATCTGTCGTCGTCGTACCAGACACATAACGATGAACTTGCGTATCCAACTCACCAAAAATCACTTTATCTTCAGATTGAGGGGTACCAAGTTCATGATAATAAAGCTTGTGATGCTCAGTTCGAGCAGACAACTCGCTGCCTTGCGGCTTATCGTAGCTTGAGTAATAGAAGCCTTTGCTGCCCAGCCAAGAAATCGACGTAAACTTCGCATCAACAATCTCAGGCTCTAACTGTTCTTTGGTTTCCGTATCAATGACAAAGATCTTACGCCAATCACTACCCCCTTCTGAGATGGAATACGCGACCAAACGGTAGTCTTTAGAGAAGCTGACTTCGCCAAGAGAGGTCGTGCCCTCTTCGGAGAAAGTATTTGGATCAAGGAAAACCTCGGCTTCTCCCTCGCCTTTACGTCGATACAATACGCTTTGGTTTTGCAAACCGTCGTTTTTGTAGAAGTAGGTGTAGTCACCACGTACAAATGGCTGGGAATATTTTTCGTAGTTTTGACTGTTCGCCACTAAGTCACGGATTTGTTGGCGGTACGGTATCTGACCAAGGAAATCGAAGGTGACCGAATTTTGACCCGAAACCCATTGTGCGGTTTCTTCACTGCGATCATCTTCTAACCAGCGATAAGGGTCGGCAATGTCGTGACCAAAATAAGTGTCCACGACAGAATCTTTACGTGTTTTTGGGTAATGCATAACGTCCGTGTTACTCCGTTGTTTTTATTAAGTTGTTTATCTTCAATCGTTTTATTGCGGTGATTACCTTAGAGCACCCAATTTTGATTTCAACGACATTGTTTTAAATCTATGAAGAACCTAGAAATAATGAGATATCGTTAAGTACCGGTCACGAATGTGCTCAATAAGCAGCTTCACTTTGTTCGGTGGTTGACGAGTAAACGGATACACCGCGTAGATACCCAACTTTTTACCTACTAGTTCAGGAAAAATATCCACCAGTTGGCCATTGCGAATATCATGATACACCAAGCATCGCGGGACGTAAGCTATACCATGGCCGCCCAGAGCGGCTTTACGTAATGCGGTCGCGTTATCAGTAGAAAAGCAGCCCGATACTTTGACGATGTAATTGCCATCTTCTCCTTTAAACTCCCAATCCGTTGCACCTGTGGTTTGGTAAGCGTATTGCAGACAATTGTGCGTGGTGAGATCAATCGGCTCGATCGGTTTCCCATTTTTAGCGATATATGAAGGGGACGCGCATACCACCCATTGGGAATCGAGAATATGTCGTGCGATCAAACTGGAGTCGGCTAGGTAGCCAGTTCGAATGACTAAGTCGTAACCATCAGCCACTAAATCGACAAAGCGGTTATCCAATGACATGTCCACGGTCAGACCCGGATGAAGGTTACAAAACTCGGCAACAGCATCAGCAAGTATCAAATCTCCAGAGATACACGGCACGGACATTTTTATATGACCGCTCACATTCTCTCCAAAGCCTGCAACAGCATCCATAGCCTCCTGAGTGGCCTGCTTCACATTTTTAGCACTGTGGAGTAACACCTTACCTGCCTCGGTCAAGGTTAATTTGCGCGTTGTTCGATATAATAGCTGAGCCCCTATTTCTTCCTCCAACCTCGCCATTCTTTTGCTAACTACCGAATTTGTAAGGTTATTTGCCTCTGCAACCTTACTAAAGCTGCCAAGTTCGATTACTTGAGAAAATAGGATTAAGTCGTCTGCTCTCATACCATTATGTCACTTTTGGAATTAATTATTTTCATTATTTCCCTATATCAACAAAAAATAAAGGAGTAAATTCACGCCAAATTAACAAAACCATTACAACAAAAAGTCACCTCTACAGCGGATTGACACCGTTCGAGAAGTCAGCGTACGAAGGATGTACAAATGAGTGAAACCCTACTTGCCCTAGTGGCATTTTCGCCAATTGTTGTTGCCGCCATCTTATTGGTTGGTCTCAACTGGCCTGCTAAAAAAGCCATGCCTGTTGCGTTCGGTCTAACCGTCGCTATCGCACTAATGTTTTGGGATATGTCAGCCAATCGCGTACTGGCCTCCGTATTCCAAGGACTGGGCATTACTGTCTCTGTTCTATGGATCGTGTTTGGTGCCATCTTCTTGCTCAACACTTTAAAACACACTGGAGCGATCACCACAATCCGTAATGGATTTACCGATATTTCGGCTGACCGCCGTGTACAAGCCATCATCATTGCTTGGTGCTTTGGCTCGTTCATTGAAGGCGCATCTGGGTTCGGTACCCCGGCAGCAATCGCTGCACCACTACTGGTTGCAATCGGCTTTCCTGCGCTAGCCGCTGTCCTTATGGGCATGATGATTCAGTCAACGCCTGTTTCATTCGGCGCGGTAGGCACGCCTATCATCGTAGGTGTAAACAAAGGTTTAGACACGCATAACATCAGTGAGTCGTTGGCCGCACAAGGTGCAACGTGGGAAATGTACCTGCAAGATATCACAGCACACGTTGCTGTCATTCACGCAGTCGTAGGTACGATGATCCCGGTATTAATGGCGATGATGTTAACACGTTTCTTCGGCAAGAACAGAAGCTGGAGTGAAGGCCTGGATATTCTACCATTTGCGTTATTCGCTGGTGTCTCTTTCACCGTTCCATACGCGTTAACCGGCGTATTCTTGGGCGCAGAGTTTCCTTCACTTATCGGTGGTTTGGTTGGTCTGTCTATCGTTGTTACCGCAGCGAAAAAAGGCTTCTTAGTACCAAAGACTAAGTGGGATTTCGAAAGCGAAGACAAATGGCCTGCAGAGTGGTTAGGTTCGCTAAAAGTCGATCTAAACGACAATCCGGGCAAGCCAATGAGCATCGTAAAAGCTTGGGTTCCATATGTAATGCTGGCAGTTATTCTCGTCGCAAGCCGCGTAAGCCCAGAACTGAAAGGCTTTGTACAAAGCGTAAGTTTGTCGTTCAGCAACATTCTTGGTGAGACTGGCGTTAGCGCTGCGATTCAGCCGTTATACCTTCCTGGTGGCATTCTGGTGTTTGTCGCACTACTTGCTGCAATGTTACAAAGCGGCAGCGTAAAGCCATTGCGTGAAGCGTTTGGCGAGTCAAGCAAAACACTGATTGGGGCGGGTTTTGTCTTGGTATTTACCATTCCGATGGTTCGTATCTTTATCAACTCAGGCATCAACGGTGCTGACCTAGCAAGTATGCCCGTCACAACCGCAAACTTCGCCTCTGACCTTGTTGGTTCTGCGTTCCCAGCGCTGAGTGCCACCGTTGGTGCACTGGGTGCGTTCATCGCTGGCTCAAACACGGTATCAAATATGATGTTCAGCCAGTTCCAATTCGAAGTGGCACAAACGTTGTCTATTTCGAGCGTGATTGTTGTATCACTCCAAGCCGTCGGTGCTGCCGCAGGTAACATGATTGCGATTCACAACGTTGTTGCCGCATCAGCCACGGTAGGTTTGCTTGGTCGAGAAGGCGCAACATTGCGTAAGACGATTATCCCTACGTTCTACTACATTGTAATGACAGGCATTATTGGATTGGTGCTGATTTATGGCTTCCAAATGACAGATGTCTTAATGAAGTAACGCGAAATGCAGGGTTTACAGCCCTGCCTAATTTGACACAGCTGTCTGCACTACTACCCCGACATGTTGATTTAGCTTGCTACATCAATTCCCCCGACAGCTGTGTCACCCTTTCCAGTTTGCATAACTGATTGAGTGATTTAATAAAATTTTTTAACCAATTATGTAAATGGGTTACCAACATCACCGATTCAAACGTAAGTGAACCATAGGTAACTATACTCATTTTGATGTCTTCACTGCTTTGCGATGAAGACTCAACGAAAGAGCAAATTGCTCCACAACTTTGCTTAGAATAACCGCTAGGACACCATTATGATTATCTCAGCTTCTACTGACTACCGCGCTGCCGCGAAAGCCAAGCTTCCCCCGTTTCTATTCCATTATATTGATGGCGGCTCTTACGACGAACGCACGCTGAAGCGTAATACTGACGATTTAGGTGATGTCGCTCTTCGCCAACGCGTCCTACGCGATATGACAGATTTGAGCCTCGAAACCGAGATCTTCGGTGAGAAACTGGCAATGCCAATCGCGCTAGCTCCTGTTGGTCTAACTGGTATGTACGCGCGCCGAGGCGAGGTACAAGCAGCAAAAGCAGCCGAGAAAAAAGGCATCCCATTTACTATGTCGACTGTTTCGGTTTGTCCGATTGAAGAAGTCGCACCTGCAATTGAACGTCCAATGTGGTTCCAGCTTTACGTGCTTAAAGATCGTGGCTTTATGAAAAACGTACTTGAGCGTGCAAAAGCAGCAGGCGTAACAACGCTGGTGTTTACCGTTGATATGCCAGTTCCTGGCGCACGTTACCGTGACATGCACTCAGGTATGAGTGGCCCTAACGCGGCCATGCGTCGTGTATTCCAGGCGATGCGCCACCCAAGCTGGGCGCTGGATGTGGGTCTACTTGGTAAACCGCACGACTTAGGTAACATCTCAACGTATCGCGGCGAACCAACAAAACTAGAAGATTACATCGGCTGGTTAGGCGCAAACTTCGACCCTTCTATCTCCTGGAAAGATCTTGAGTGGATTCGTGATTTTTGGGATGGCCCAATGGTTATCAAAGGCATTCTAGATGAAGAAGACGCGAAAGATGCGGTACGTTTCGGCGCAGATGGCATTGTGGTATCTAACCATGGTGGCCGTCAGTTAGATGGCGTACTTTCAAGTGCTAAAGCACTACCAAGCATTGCGGATGCGGTAAAAGGTGATCTTAAGATCTTCGTAGACTCTGGTATTCGTACTGGTCTTGATGTCGTTCGTATGCTCGCACTTGGTGCAGACTGTACGCTTCTTGGCCGTTCATTTGTGTACGCATTGGCAGCACAAGGCGGAGCAGGCGTTGAAAATCTACTGGATCTGTACGATAAAGAAATGCGTGTAGCAATGACGCTGACTGGCGCTAAGTCTATCGCGGATCTTTCACGCGATTCGCTAGTGAAAATCCCATAATCTTTGCAAGCGAGCAAGACAGAAACGAAAAAACGAGCCAACAGTGGCTCGTTTTTTATTGCTCTTCAACCCGATAATTTGACGAGCAAGCTAGCTAACTTGGTGAACGTACTCGATCACGACTTGGTTTCCGTCGATAAACACGTTACTGATATCGCCATCCACCGTCACACGATTTTGTAAATAAACGGTACCAGAAGCAGATAGATCACGCTCCGTCAAAGACGGAATCACCTGACCAGGACGTACATGTAGCTGCTCGCATAGCTGTTTTACAAAACCTAGCGTCAGTGGAGAATTACCACGTAACAAGCCAGAAAACTCGTGTAGACTCAAACCAAGGCGCTTCGCCATTTCCATTTGAGTGATGTGCATTTTGGCTTTTTGTGACATCCAGATGTCGTAGAGCGCGTTTCGATCCAGCTCTGTAAATTCCATATCTGCCTCCGCTAATTCAAGAGCCAATACACTCTCACACTTACTTAAGATAAATGTTAGCGATAAGTCAGAGAAGTTATAATTGATCGTCCAAATATCAACCCTCAATCATTGGTAGCGTACCTCTGAACATGCATGAAGCGGTCGCTCAACAGAACATTGAGGTAACTCTCTTGTCATCGGAAGGAAAAGTCCATCTCGGACGGTTTAGACATAAGTAAATGATTTAAAGGAAATCACTGGGGTGAAGGAGTAATATCTGCTACCTTTCCTTCCATGGTTCACTAGAAATAAGTTACATATGCCACAGTGGTTTACCGAATTACAAAGCTACATTGAAACGTCTCATCAAAATTGGAGTGGAAGCGTCCTTTTCATTACGCTCGCTAGCTTTATAGCTTGGATAGCTTGGCGGCTGATCCGCTCTCGCCTCGCTGCGCTCGTAGAGAAAACGCCCTTCCACTGGGATGACATGTTGCTTGATGCGCTAAAAGCGCCAGTCAGTACACTCATTTGGTGTTGGCCAGCAACCGTCTCTATCGGCATCATATTAGAGAGCGAGCTCAACGATAAAATAAACTGGTTAAGTACGCTGAAACTGATTTTAATCATCAGCATCTTCGTATGGACCGTTATGCGGCTCATTACCAATGTTGAAGAGCATGTTCTCGAACAAAAGAACCGAGATGAAACAACAGTACAAGCGATAGCTAAGGTCGCGCGCCTGTTCTTTATTACCGTCGGAATTCTAACCGTAATGCAGGCATTTGGTCTGTCACTATCGGGCCTACTTACCTTCGGTGGTGTTGGTGGTTTGATCGTCGGTTTAGCGGCGAAGGATTTGCTGTCTAACTTTTTTGGAGGTCTTATGATCTACTTCGATCGTCCATTTAAAGTTGGCGATTGGATCCGTTCTCCAGACCGACAAATAGAGGGGACAGTAGAACGCATTGGCTGGCGCATGACCATTATCCGAACTTTCGATAAGCGTCCACTGTATGTACCAAACTCAGTGTTTAGCAGCATTGTCGTAGAAAACCCATCTCGCATGCTGAACCGACGCATCTACGAAAAAATTGGACTTCGTTACGACGATGCAGAAAAAATGCCGCAAATTATCACCTCGGTAAAAGAAATGCTGAAAAATCACAAAGACATTGATGCACGCCAAACACTTATCGTCAACTTCGATACATTCGGTCCATCATCGTTGCACTTCTTTATCTATACCTTTACTAAAACCGTGAATTGGGTGAGATACCATGAGGTTAAGCAGGACATACTGCTTAAGGTAATCAACATCATTAAAGAGCACGATGCAGATATCGCGTTCCCTACTCAGACGCTTAAGCTTGATCCTATACAAATGGTAAAAGCGGAAGAGCAAGAAGATCACGGCTTCTAGTTTTCACCAATACCCAAATAATCAAGCCCGCTATGTTTAAGCGGGCTTTTTATTTTTCTTCGCATGAAGTGGTTATTGTTGCGTTAACACCATACGTGCATTCAGCGGTTGGATTGGGCGATTGTTTTTCCCCATTACTTCCGAAAAAGATTTTATCTGCTCAGGAGAAATAGTTTGTGCTTCTTTCATCACCAACCAACGCACACCTTCAGAGCATGGTGGTGTCGTTAGTGAGCCGTTAAAGCGGTAGTAGTCTTTATCACTTGGGATAAGGGCATCCGCATCAAATGGAACCTTGATGGTAACATCTTGATCTTTAGTTGGAATGTTAGCTAGCATCTTAGCTAGATCTGGGTTCGCGTCACCCAGTTTAAAGAACACCGCGACAACAGCTAGATGACCTACTTTGTCGGCATGCACAAAGTGTACTTCTAGTGGGTATTCTTTACCATCCACATGGTTTTCAGATGGCGTATGGAAGTGGAACTGTTTCAACATAAACTCTTTACCATCAATGGTGAGTGTGTTTTTACCTTCTATACCAGTCTGTAAAGTGTGACCGTTGTTCAGCAGTGAAATTGCCTTACCTTCGTAGTCGAAATTCAATTTTTCTAGCTTCGCTTCGGTCGCCGATTCAATGTTGATTGGGCTCTGGTTTTGACCTTTCGCGCACTCAGATGCAAACTCACCCCAATGAGCTGGCCCATGGTTTCCCTCGTAGCCCCAGCTTGCTGCATAAGCTGTTCCTGTAAATACCAGTGCCAAACCTAATGTTGTTAGTGACTTCTTCATCATTTTCCTTATTTCTGAAAGTTAAATTCCGTGAGAATAAAGCCATACTAATCTCACAAAATTAAGCAGTGACAGAGTGAAAACTATGATTACAAAAGATTTTTGGAATAGAAGCCTCTAATGATGTAATTGACATGATGCTCAAAATTGAACGTCAACGATTATTGAGTCGGTGTAAGTACCTGCAGGAGGGGTCGTTTGGCTGGTTAGTATCTGCGCGCGATAATTATAATTCTGTGGCGTGATACCATCCGGAATGGAGCCGCCAGTATCGACGTCACTGTGTTCACGACGTTCAGAACTGGTTCCTCCCCAGCGCTCCATCGTTGATGACTTATAGATTTCATACTCCAAATAGTGACCACTAGAAATCATTCGCCGCTGACCGCCGGACGCATTTAGGCCGTCATTCAAGCCAATGGAGAAGGAACTATTCTTGGTACAAGTTAACGATATAACCTGACTGACTGGTTCAAAACCGGCCACTAATGGGGACGAACCAAAATCAATATCTGGCGCTGTGATCATACAATCAGGGGTCACTTCCAACTCAACCGTAATCACGCTTTGAGCGCTGCCATTGGCGCGGCCAATGCATACCCCTAGAACCCCGATACCCTTACAGTAATCCCAAATCCAGGATACGGTGATTTGGTCTTTATAAGTCCCAGCGGAAAGATTACTACCCACTCCCGTCCGAGCATAGAGCGGAAACTCGGCTTGAGTGCCAAACAACCCGAGTAAATCGAGTAACCCGATTTCAAAAAAATTGTAAGTTTGGCCGAATACATACTCTTGTGAAAGACCTGGATCGCCAAAAATCTGATAGCTGAGCTCCGAACTCGGATCATCCTCATTTAATAGCAAACCATTATTTATACTGTTAAACGTTGCTGATACGTAGTCGCCACTTAACAAAGACACAAGTGTAGAAAAGTCACACGTAATCCCCGCATGAGGCTGAGCTGAGCTTTGCTGCTGAGAGCTTGAAACAGTAAACGAAGAAACATTGCCAAACAAGATTAAAGGTGCTGCCGCCGTGAGCTGACAAGCCATTGTCGAGCACGAGAAAAAGAGAAGTAGGCTAGCAAACCAGCTGCGCAAAATCATAGTGCGGTCTCTTCTTCGGCTTTGATACAAACCTGCTCAGGCAATGTTTGTATTTTTTGACTGTCACGCTGATACAACCCCTCAATAAACACTTTACATGGCGGCTGTCCTTGAGGATAAAACTGAATGTAGCGGCCTGGGTCAACGCCTTCAAAGTAGGTAAAACCATCCCAACCAATTTGGCTTGTTAAGCCCGTTTCTGAGCGGCCATATGTACCAATCGGAAGGAACAAATGATTTTCGTCTACCACCGTCATGCTCAGTGCAATTTGTAGTTCTATTGGGAACTCTAACAGGTAGCCGTAGCCCGAATGTATCGAAGCAAACTGCTCTGTTGCAGAAAACGCAGCATTGGCTGGTAAATTAAGTGGATCGATTTCATATTTGGCGGTGTAATACGCCGTAGCCCAAGGAACAAGTAGGTAACCTTCATCGTCTGTCACTCCGACAATTTGATTTTCATATTTAACCGGAATACCTTCAAAACCACTGGTGCTCACCACAGCGAAGCTGTCATACACTTCATTCGCCGGGAATATTTCTCCATCCAATGTAGAGACCGAACCTGCCATTTCCGCAAAATAATCATAGTCGCCACTGGTGCCATTTAACCCCGCTCTGAACTGCGCCCATGACGCACGGTAGGTCAAATCGGCCTGTTTACGGTTTTCTGGGTGTTCGTTAATATCATGCGCTAAATTGACGCCCCACCCACCTCGTATTGGCGCAAGGCGGCTGTAACCCACTCGCCCTCGCACATCGCCATCGTCCTCTCTTTTCAGCGTTAGCCCCGAACTTCCCCCCAATGAACTGAAAGGTAGAGAGAATTGAGCCAACGTAACACTCTGACCACCAATACTATGGTTGTAAGAAAGGGACATATTGATATTAAAAGGCAGAGCGTAGCTATAAGTAAGATTTAGGGTACGTGAATCTGAGTCGGATTGTTGAATATCAAAGTACCCACCAGAAAGTGAGCCCCAATCTCCCAAACGGACTCCCATATTGATTTGTGATAGATGGCGCGACGCGAGTGAAGCGTCCTTGCCTTCATCGAGCATTTCGTAATTTGGTAAATGAGATAAGGTATAAAAGTCGGCTTGTTCTACTTGAGTTCGAGCAGCGAAGCTAAACAGCCGAGACTGATAACTATAACCTAGCGCATATGAGGTAGATTGATCCTGAAAATTACTCACACGAAACGAGGCATCCACCGTACCCCAGTTGAAAGCATTGGTGACAAAGCCCAGCCCCGCAACGATCAGGTCGTCTTTTGCTTCAGCTTGAGCTTCTAGTGTTAACCAATCAGTCATGCCATGACGCAGAGCGGTAACCACGCCACCGTCTCCATAGTCGTTAGATGCATTACCGAAATTTTCTCTGATCGCACCAATACTCGCACTGTAAGATGTAAATCCGGTCTTGAGTAGATCGGAAGAGAGAAAAAATGGGCTGGTCATGACCGTTTGCTTACCTTGAGCATCCGTTGCAATTACCGTTGCTTCCCCAGCACCAGAGAGCATTGGAATATCGTTAATAATGAAAGGACCGGGCCCAACATTCATTGAGTCAGTTTTAAAGCCATTGATAAACAAATCTAACGTAGTGGGCGCTGTGACCTCACCGTAAAATGCAGGTAACGGCGTCGTCACGACATCCGGACGCATAGAGAAATCATGCGACAACTGAATACCCGCCAGTCTTACTGGTTGGCTCCAAGATAAAGGGCGAACAATATAGTCCCCTACCTCCATACGAATTCGCTTCTCTTGATTGACGTACTCGTAACTCGTATCAAAACGAGTGTACTGGCTGCTTTGCTGGGACTGAACATCGCGATGAAAGTTAGATTTAAATATCCCGGTAGTAGAAAAAACGCCAAACTCAGAAAAGGCTCTGACTTCATGATTGATAGAAACCTCCTTTTGTCGGCTTTCGTTCTCGTACACACCAAATACGTTGTAGTTAAGCAGGCCACCACGCCCAAACTGAGCCGGGGAAAATCGCCCCATATCCTGCGCTGATAAGTTCTGCATCGGTAACCAATTAGGCGGTACGTCAATTGCAAGTTGCAATGACGATTGCAAGTAACGCACGTTAACACCTGGGATAGACGTAACCTCAAGTCTCTCTTCGGTTCCAGGCAACGACTTGGCGGTAACCCCAACTGAAATGAGGTCCTCCCGGAGCAAAAAGAACTGATCGCCAACTCGCTCAACTTTCGCAACAAGCCCTGTTGCTCTTTGATTGATCACCAACTCCAGATTGAGGCTAATATTCTCAAACTTTTCTAATGAGAAATTTTCAGGACTCGGTAGCTCAGAGAAGTGGTTTGCTGAATTTGCACAAAGACCAATACTGCTCCACGTTACGCTAAGTAATACCAACCAAAAGAAAGCATTCATTGTATTAAATCTATTCATTATTGCTTCAATGGTATTTGGTAACGTTTACCTCCAATATTCGCGCTCAAACTCAAGGGTCTGACATTACTATGGGGAATAGACCAAACCTTATACTGTTCAGGAAGAATATAGCCAGCTAGTCCATCGGAAATAACGACAGGATCTTTATTTGGTAGATTCAACTGTAAATTCACTAAGCGAACATGGTGTTTTCCTGAATTTTTAATGTGAACAAAACGCTGATTATTTTTCTTAATAAACTGTGCCTGTAAATCACCCCATAATTCACTGTCACGGTTTGGTTTTTGAGTATCAGTCAGCCCTTTCCCGTAAATAAACAAAGGTATCGAGTAACGCATTCGGACTTTGACAGCGAGTTCATTTTCCGTCAATTCTGTTTGAGGGTTTTGAGTTGGCGGTAATTCATCTATGATCACTCGGTATGCATACTCCTTACCCGCAGAGGCCTCATCTTGGTTGATGATGCGGATTAACTGCTTTTCACCTGGTTCAATTTTGACAAACGGAGGAGTTGCAATTAACTGGCTTTGACTTGAATAACTATCTTCTCCTTCGTTTTGTTCCCACTTAAAAATTCTCACCTGTAAATAAGAATCAACACTGCCTTTATTTACCATCCAAAGTGATGTTGCATTACTCTCCTCTGATATTTTGGGGTAAATCGGCCAAATTAATAATGAGTTAGCGTTGGCATTTGAGAAAAAAACAAAAAGGAAGGCTATTAATAATAGTTTTTTGAGTATGAATTCCATTTCACCCCTCCAAAGTTCACTTACCACTCTAATGTCAGCGTAAGCGTATCCATATAAATTCCAGCCATTTCATTCCCATTTATTGTCGCCTTTGCCCAGATAGGAAACTGAATATTATCTGGGTCTTGGTCAGTATCGACGGAATATTGCGTGTCAATATCAAGCACCTGCGTGTAATTTAGATCCTGGAACAAAAAGTAATCTACCGTTGTCGCTTCTTCACTGTGCTTTAGCTTACGTACACCATCCGATGCATTCATCCCGCCATTTACGGAAACATTCATCGTAATACCCGGAGTACAGCTTAATGTGAGTGATGAACTGTAAGTGATGCTGCCTTGTACTTCCGTCGCGTAAACTGAAGAATGCTCACCAAAATCTAACGTGCCTATTTGCCCGGCTTGGGTTGCGCTTTCTTCTTGTACTGCGCCGTTAATCAAACAACCTGTATCTACGGTGGCAGACACCTGAAAAGTTTGTGTCGCATCAGCCAGCACAGTTAAAGAGCACAAACTCATCGCGACAAGTGAAAAGCCCCTAACAACCAGCGTCACGTTTTACCAGCTTAGCGTCACACTGATGGTATCGGAGTATGTGCCGGCAATGCTGCTCGTACCGTAAGCTTTCGCAAAAAGCTCAATAGTTTGCGATGTTGCACTAGTAAATTCAGACAGAGCTACCGTCCCACCTTGTATAATTTGTGTGCTTCGGTCTGAGTCGGTAAACAACGTATAATCAATAAATTGCGCGCCATTTGACATCGCGTAGGTACCAACGGTCGCACTTGCATCATACAATCCGGTGCCCAATGTAAAGGTCGGTGTCACACCGTTACTACAAAGCACTTCAATACCCGTCGCACTACCACCATTTACCACACCATCTTGTTCACTGAAGATTGCAGGCACGTCTCCAAAGGCAAGTGAGCCAAAGCCAACGCCAGAAGCTGCATCTACCGCATTATTTCCATTAATCACACAACCTTGTACAAGGTTAATTGAAACATCAATCGTACCGCTCACTGACGCTCCATTCGCTTGCCAACTAAATGAGGTTAAGAGCAGAGGCATCATCAGATAAAATCTTTTCATATAAAGCTCCATTTTTACATTCCACTGTATATCGGTAACCTTTTTATTAGTTATAGCTCAATTATGACAAACCAAATGCATATAAAATGTAAAACAATAAAAAGAAGCAAGATAAGGATAAAGACGAACGGAAAATAAAAACATTAAACTTAAAAATGACGACTTTTAAGCATGTAATGCTAAAAAATAACCACCAAAAACAAATGGTTATTATCTTATTCCAAATACAGAATCGACAATGAGTTAGAAGGTAGGGTGAAGTTGAGTGGAAAAATCTAAAAAAAGTAGCAGAACGATACGAGAAGTTTAGAAAAGATTGGCGACCATTTCTTCCCGAAACAAAAATCTTCATGAAACAAAAATGCGCCCCAAAAAGGAGCGCATTTCTTACTTGAATAAGTTATTCCCAATCAAGAATAACCTTGCCTGACATGCCGCTGCGCATTACGTCGAAGCCTTCTTGGAAATCATCAATCTTGTAGTGGTGCGTGATGATTGGCGATAGATCCAGACCAGATTGGATCAGTGAAGCCATCTTGTACCAGGTTTCGAACATTTCGCGACCGTAGATACCTTTGATCACCAAGCCCTTGAAGATAACTTGGTTCCAGTCGATACCCATGTCTGATGGTGGAATACCGAGTAGTGCAATACGACCACCGTGGTTCATTGTGGTTAGCATTGAGTTGAATGCTGCTGGGTTACCAGACATTTCTAGACCTACGTCGAAGCCTTCTGTCATGCCTAGCTCAGACATTACGTCTTCTAGCTTCTCTTCAGCCACGTTTACTGCGCGTGTTACACCCATCTTACGAGCAAGTTCTAGACGGTATTCGTTCACATCCGTGATCACTACGTGACGAGCACCAACGTGCTTTGCTACTGCCGCTGCCATGATACCGATTGGGCCAGCACCTGTGATAAGCACGTCTTCGCCTACTAGGTCGAAAGAAAGTGCTGTGTGTACTGCGTTACCAAACGGGTCAAAGATAGACGCTAGATCGTCAGAGATGCCTTCAGGGATCTTGAACGCGTTGAACGCTGGGATCACTAGGTATTCTGCGAATGCACCTTCGCGGTTAACGCCCACACCAATCGTGTTACGACATAGGTGAGTACGGCCGCCACGACAGTTACGACAATGACCACACGTGATGTGACCTTCGCCAGATACGCGGTCACCGATTTCAAAGCCACGGACTTCCTGACCAATCGCAACCACTTCACCCACGTATTCGTGACCGACAACCATAGGCACTGGAATGGTTTTTTGTGACCATTCGTCCCAGTTATAGATGTGTACGTCTGTACCACAGATAGCGGTTTTCTTAATTTTGATCAGAATATCGTTATGGCCGACTTCAGGTTTATCAACCTCAGTCATCCAGATGCCTTCTTCAGGCTTTAGCTTTGATAATGCTTTAATTTTCATAATGTAACCTTAATTAAAGGCCCTATTGTCTAAGGCCTAGAATCTTAAATAAGACCCATGTCCTTACCAACTTGGATGAACGCGTCGATTGCACGGTCTAGTTGCTCGCGAGAGTGCGCCGCAGACATTTGAGTACGGATACGTGCTTGACCTTTTGGTACTACAGGGAATGAGAAGCCGATTACGTAGATGCCTTTCTCCAGCGCACGCTCTGCAAATTCTGCTGCTACTTTTGCGTCGCCAAGCATGATTGGGATGATTGCGTGGTCAGCACCACCCATTGTGAAACCCGCGTCTTCCATACGAGTACGGAAGTGTGCTGCGTTTTCCCATAGACGATCACGTAGGTCACCGCTCTCTTCTAGTAGATCTAGAACGCGGATAGAAGCGCTTACGATTGCTGGTGCAACAGAGTTAGAGAATAGGTATGGACGAGAACGCTGACGTAGCCAGTCAATCACTTCCGCTTTACCAGATGTGTAACCGCCTGAAGCGCCGCCCATTGCTTTGCCTAGCGTACCAGTGATGATGTCGATACGGTCAACCACGTTGTGGTGCTCGTGCGTACCTGCACCTGTTTTGCCCATGAAGCCAACAGCGTGAGAGTCATCAACCATAGTCAACGCGCCGTACTTCTCTGCTAGGTCACAGATAGCCGGAAGGTTTGCTACTACGCCGTCCATTGAGAACACACCGTCCGTTACGATAAGAATGTGGCGAGCACCTGCTTCTTTCGCAGCGATCAGTTGTTGCTCTAGCTCTTCCATGTTGTTGTTTGAGTAGCGGAAACGCATTGCTTTACATAGACGAACACCATCGATGATTGACGCGTGGTTTAAAGCGTCAGAGATGATTGCGTCTTCTTTGCCTAGAATAGTTTCAAATAGGCCCGCGTTTGCGTCGAAACATGATGTGTAAAGAATCGTATCTTCTTTACCTAGGAACTTAGAAAGCTTCTGCTCAAGCTCTTTGTGGATGTCTTGCGTACCACAGATAAAACGTACTGAAGCCATACCAAAGCCGTGCTCGTCCATGCCTGCTTTACCCGCTTCGATAAGTGCCGGGTGGTTAGCAAGACCAAGGTAGTTGTTCGCACAGAAGTTTAGTACTTCTTCACCAGTAGAGATTTTAACAGCCGCTTGCTGTTGAGACGTGATGACACGCTCTGATTTGTAAAGGCCTTCCGCCTTTACTTCTTCGATTTGCTGCTGAATCTGTTGGTAGAATGCAGAAGACATTTGAAATTCCTTCCTAGTTATTTTGGCGAGTATTTACTCGTTTAGAATTAGGCTTAGCCTTTATGTGACGGGCGTCACGGGCTATCACTCATCAATTAATTGTAGTGTAATTCAAGGAAGGAGGAAGGATTATACCTTAAGGTGGAAAAGCATTAATGAATCCTAGGCACAAATTCAATTAATGCTTTTCTATGAGGTTGTTATAAAAGGAATTATAGCCAGGTAGGCTTAGCCAAAAGTGCTTCAAAGTCCTTAGCAGGTAATGGTCGGCTATAGTGGAAACCTTGTCCGAACTCACAGTTTAGGTTTTTCAGGTAATCCACATGACGCTGTTCTTCGATGCCTTCTGCGACGATCTTAAGATCCAGCGCTTTTGCCATTGCTATGATTACGTTCACAAGCTCGCGGTCTGAGTCGTTCTCGAACATATTTTGCATAAAGCTACGATCAATCTTTAAGCGGTCGAACGGAAACTTCTGCAAGTAACTCAGCGCAGAATAACCAGTACCAAAATCATCAATAGTAAGTTTGGTGCCTAACGCTCGTAAGTTATTAAGCATGTCTAATAGCTCAGAATCGTGATTGAAGAGGAGACTTTCTGTCACTTCAATATCGAACTTATCTGACGGAAGACCAGACTCCTCAAGGCTGTGTTTAATAAACGTAAGTAAGCGCTCGCAGTACCTAAATTGAACACTAGAAAAGTTTACAGAAACAAACAACGGAGTCAGACTCTGCCATTGTGCCGCTTGTCGACACGCTTGTTGAATAGCAAACTCACCAATTTGATGAATTAAACCATTTTTCTCTGCAATAGAGATAAACTCTTCAGGGTTTACGAATCCGTACTTGTCATCATTCCAACGCATTAGCGCTTCTGCCCCTACGATTTTACCACTACTCAGCTCAATAATTGGCTGATAATACAGCTCTAACAACTGATTGGAGATCGCACTTCTCAGACGATTTTCCAGATCTAAGTAGCGTTGCAAGTCTTGGTTCATATTATGGTTATAAAAACAAAAGCCATCACGCCCATCTTGTTTCGCCCGATACATTGCCATATCTGCACATGCAAGAAGCTGCTCAGCGTTGTCTCCGTCATCCGGGAACACAGACATTCCAACGCTGCTACTCAAGAAGAATTCATGGTTGTTCCAAACAAACGGATCGTTAAACGCCGAAAGCACACTTGAAGCAACTCGCTTTGCAGTATCATTATCAGGCAAGTCTGGGATGACGAGTAAAAACTCATCCCCACCAATTCTCGCCAATAAGTCTGTTTTTCTTGCGACTTGATACAGTCGCTGAGCACTGAGTTTAAGGATTTCATCCCCAACAAAGTGTCCCATTGAATCGTTAATCTGCTTAAAGTGGTCTAAGTCGATGAACATCACCAAAACTTTAGACCCACTACGCGATGCCCTAATTAACTCCAAAGCCAATCGCTCGGAACCATAACTACGATTAGGTAAATTGGTTAATGTGTCATATTTAGCTTGGAAGGCGAGTTCTTTTTCAGACGCTTTTCGACGTTCAATTTCGTTCGTTAATTTTTTATTCTGTTGAGAAAGAATATCTTTACGCTTTTTTTCTTCCTCAAGCTTAATTTTCAATTCAATCCTATTATTGTTCGTGATGAATGCATAACATAAAGCAATGACGATCATAACGGCCAGAATACTCAAACCAATAATAAAGAGCCGTGATGTAAATATATCTCGTTCACTCAAAGGCTCGAACCACGCCATCAATTTGAAGTGGTGTTTATCCACAGGCACTTCAAAGTAAATTTTTCCGTCTACAGCCTCAGAAACGAAATAGTTCTCATCCTTATTGTGAGAAGGTGTTTTATTTATGGTATCCCATACAACCATTTCCACGTCTTTTATTTTTAGCACCATTCGGCTATAACTATCTTCGTGTTCTTGGTTAGTAAGTTGGTCAATAACAATATTCTTATTAAGATCGGCAATTAAAAAGGCAACAGGCTTTCCGGAGAACTTAACTTGCTTAATGACTTGAATGCGAACGTCATCATTGTATCGCGTCGCACAAACCTCTTCGGGATGCCCGTGTTGAGTCATTAAGGTTTGTATGTCCATTTTGTGCTCGGCAAGGTTTTCAGATCCAGTGGTGACAATGGTGACTCCATCACTGCCGACCAGCGTGAGCTTTTTATAGATTTGGCTGCTATTAATTAGCTTACTGTCTATCTTCTCATCGAAGCGACGCTTTAAATTAATTAAACTGGCACCTAACCCATACTCCATTGACATGCCAGAAGCTAAATTACCAAAGAATGTTTGTATTGTTTTATCTGTAGCTAGATTATCAACATCTTCACTCGCTATGGTAAATAAATTATCGAGTGTGCTTGCATAACTTTTTACTTTTAAATCTAGTTCTCTGTATTGAGATTCTTTTAATTTATTTTGACCTACGCTAGTCACAGTAATAAGCATAGCTAAGTAAATTGAAACTAATATTGCGCTTATTGTAATAAATCTTTTACTGGAAAATTTTTTAACGGCCTTATTCATCGGACTTTCTTTTTATCTTCTATAAAGTAATCGTTATAAAAGTAGTAAATAGATGGATAGTATTTTTTTACTAGTTTTTCGTATGATCCGTCTTTTTTTATCGAGTCTAAATAACGATCAAATGCTTTGCGTAATTCAGGGGAATTTTTACGGAATGCAACAGCCATTTTTTGATTTTCAGATATAGGGCCAATGACTTTTATTTCACCCGGCCATTTTTCGAGGGCAATTAGCGTATCCGCAACATCTAATAATGTGCTTTCCGCATCATTTTTCATTATCGCTGGAACCATCTCATTAAGGAGACGCGCCCCATCAGGTAATATAACTTTTGCACCTGTGTCATATAAGTCATAAAGGTTAGGATCCAAGCAAGAATGTTCTAAAGCTAACACTTCGCGACCATCGATCAGCTGCTTGACGTTTTTAACATCTTCATCGACCGACCCACTTGGTTTAATCGGGCTCAGACTAGAGTCGGATCTGGAAACCAACCATACACCTGAAGGAAAATAATCTTGTGAAAAATCGACAACCTCAGAGCGCCAATCAAGAATAGTAACGCCATTTGCGATCAAATCGCCTTCAATTGGAACACTTTCTCCGACAACAGCCTGCTTGTTGTGATATTGCACATTTTGCCCTGTCAACTTACCAACCACGTCGCTCCACTGTGCTGGAACATACTGGTACTGAACACCTAACGACTTGGCAAAACCTTTTATTATCTCTACATCCAAGCCAGTCAAAGTTTCCACTTCACCTTGTTCAATATAGGAGACAAAGTTAGCGTACGGGACACCAATATGACGCAGTACACCGCGTTCACGGATTTGTTGTAAATCGTCTGACCAAGCGGCAGACGACGCAACAGAGGTAACCATGAGCGCCACCGTCGCTAAAGTTCTTTTGAATGTTATGACTGACATAATAATATCCTTACCTTTCACAAAGCGCCCAATAATGGGCGCTTGAGTGATAAACAACGATGTTAGAACGACGAGTAATACAAATTCGTCATCGCCACTACGAGCCCTTCCACATCTTGTTCGTCATGGAACAAATGCGTAGAGATACGCAGCGCGTAAGTATCAAAGTCATCATCCTTATGCAGCTTAAAGCTAGTCGTACGGATGATGTAACCATACTCTTCACGTAAACGATCTCGGAATTCCGTCAGTATCTCTTCATTAGTTACATCGGAGAACGGGTTAACCGTCGTTAAGCCACTGGTTAAGCCTTCCACGTTTGGTGAATACATTTTGGCTTGTGGTAAGTACTCTTGAAGCAAGGTTTTACATAAACTACCAAGGCTTACAACTCGCTCTTCGATACGGTCTCGACCAATCTCATCCCACATTTTGCAACTATCAACTAGTGCTTGTTTCGCAGGATAGTTATCGTTACCAATGTATTGCATTTGCAGCTGTTTACCCAGGTAATCAGCATGAGAAAGTGAGGAGTTGATCAACCATAACGGGTTCTCTCGGTCACTCCAATACTCATTCAAACGGTTACCGTTATCACGAACATACAGAATACCCGTCGCGCCCGGACCACACTGCCACTTATGACCAGATCCTGCATAGAAATCACAATCCATATCGTGGAAATCAAGGTCAAACATACCGACCGTATGCGCGCCATCAACAAGAGTAGGTACACCATACTCTTTTGCTAAAGCACAAATGGCTTTTGCTGGTAGCGCGGTTCCTGTTTTGTATGTGATATGAGAGAAAACAATTAGGCGAACGTTTTGATTCGCATCAAGCGCGTCTCGGAACGCTTGAATGTAATCTTGCTCAGAAACGTTTTCGGTACCAGTAAATACTGGTAGTTGAATTTCTACCACATCCACACCAAAACGATGTTTCGCTACGTTCATAGGTGATGTTGCAGCAATATGTTCATGGTGTGTCGTTAGAATCACATCACCTGGTTCAAAGTGTAAGCCATTAATGATCGAGCATAAGCCATCAGTAGTGTTGCGGCTGAGAATGATCTCTTCTGGGTTAGCACCAAAACCTGGTGCGACGTCTTTAACCATCTCAGAAACATACGGCCAAGAGCCAAATTTGCCTTTCATATCCCAAGGATATTTAGCCACCAGCTTGTTGTTATGCTCGTAATCTTCAAGAACATGTTTTGGCATTGAACCTGTTGTACCAATGTTCATGTAAGTGGTTCGTTTGTCCAAAACGAACTGTCTTCGCACTTTACGCCAGAAGCGCTTATCGTGTTTTCTACCTAGCCCGCGGCCGCTCCAATCAATTTTCTGTTCTCGTGCTTGAGCTACGCCTGAGAAAGCGGAAGCACTCACACCAGCAACAACAGCTCCTGTTGCGCCTTTCAGAAAATTACGGCGGCTGCTATTAGTCTGAATAGATTCCTTGTCTTTCATCTTTTTCAATCCTTGTCGGAAATTAGCCATATTATTAATTTTAAGTGCGTAACTATCTGTTACTAAAACATTATTACCCATTACAATCAGAGTTTAATTTTTTCCTCTGCCATTAAGTGACTTTAGTTCCAATTTTTTATCTTATTTGATGATATAAGCAACAGTTTGACCACAAATCTATAAACAACAATGTTCACATTAATATATTCGTTAATTTGACTATTCTTTATTGCGGACAATTCCACCAAATTCTTTATAAAACAATTATGAGCTTTGTTATAAAGTCATTAAAAATTTAACTTTGCGTTAATTTAAAAATATTCAGGCTATTTTAAGATTGGCGTCTATTCTTTTTATATCTTAACGATCTCAATATGTTAAGACTAAATAAAAGAAAGCTGATTTCGGATCGAGATATCAGTTTAAGACCATAAAGTGATACACATCACTCTATGACATAAACTCACCGCTCAACAGACATAAGTAAAACAGGTTTTCACTAATATGTGCTTGAGCGTACACGCTAAAAGAAGGAGGTCCCATGTTAAAAGGATTGCTATGCATTTCAGTTGCATCCGCTCTTGTCGCCGCCCCTAACGCGCTAGCAAAAACGGTAGAAATGACTGCTCTCAACACCAATGAGAGCGCGGGTACCATTGAGATTTCACAAAGTGATTATGGCGTTGTTTTTACGCCTCAATTATCAGGTTTGTCAGCAGGTGTGCACGGTTTCCATGTTCACACTAATCCATCTTGCGATAGCATAGAAAAGGATGACAAAACCGTATTAGGCGGCGCAGCAGGTGGCCATTATGATCCTAACAACACAGGGAAGCATGGCTATCCTTGGACCAATGACAATCATTTAGGCGACTTGCCTCCACTCTATGTGGACATGGACGGCAATGCCAATCAGCCCGTTGTCGCGCCTCGCCTAAAATTATCGGATTTAAAAGGTCGAGCGTTAATGATCCATGCAGGTGGTGACAATCACTCCGATCACCCAAGTAAGCTAGGTGGTGGCGGCGCTCGCGTCGTATGTGGTGTTATTGAATAAACATTAACTTATGTCTCACACTTCTCTTTAGATTGCGAGAAGTGTGAACTTCTGTTGATACTGAGAGGAGGTTGCATTGGTCTCAAGGTAGCTGTGGTGAAGCATTAAGATCGATTGGACAATCTTCGTCCCGATCCCCAAAGAACCGCCCTCCGCTTCTTCCTCGATGTGATTGACGAAGGTAAAATGGATACGCGACTTATCCTCACTCAAATGCGCTTGGCAATGCACTTCCGAGCCGATTGGGCTGTGGCGCAATGCGTTTTCAAGCAGGTTCAATACCAACCGCTCTAAGAGTCCTTTATCACCCACGGTTTGGATCTCGCTATCGATATCCACTTTCAACACCACTTCTTTACGAGAAAACTGGCTCTGCATCGTTTCGGCACATTCTGCCATCAAAGCGCCCAGATCTACGGGGCGGTACTCGTAGTTTGGCATTGGAGCTTCTTTACGCGCGGCGTCTAATAGAGAGTGCAATTGAGTTGAGAGCTTCTCACAATTTCGAAAAGCAACGTCAATCAAAGGATCGGATTCAGGATGTTGCAAACGCCACGTTTCCAAATAGCCCAGCACGCTCGATAACGGCGTTTTTAAATCATGACTAAGCTGCAACAAGCTTTGACGACGATGAGACGATTGATACTCCAACTGTAAAAACTGCTGCTGAATGTGCTTCGCCATCATCTGATAAGAGTGCGCAATCGGCACAAGCTCTGGCACTTGGTGAGTAAAATCAGGTTGCAGGCGGAAATCATGTTCAGCTTGCTGTTGAAGTTGCTTGGTCACACGCTCAATCGGGTTCAACAGGCTACGTTTGACCAGCACATAAGCCCCGAGGGCAAAACCTAAAATGGACACTAAGACCAATCCTGCCAGCGCGATGTAAGGAGTATCGACTTGAGCATTGGCAATGGCGTCATGTCGGGTACTGCCAATCACCACGTAGAGATAACCGACCGTAGAGCCTAATTCCTCTATCGCCGCGACAGAAAAGACTTTGTGTTCACCACGATTACGTGGGTCTTCACCCAAAATAGGAAAAGGCTGGTCATTTAAAAATTGCTTAATGGGATTGAGATCCACCTTCCCCATGATCTCCGCCCCTTCCGGCGCTGCGTGAGTGGTAATGTTGCCTTGGCTATCGAGGAAGTAGATTTCAAAATCAGGGCCGATCAGCATGAGCGTGTGAAAAATCGACTTGAGCGCTTTAGGGTTGTAATCCGTCCCGATCATCAGCGGGTTATCATCACGCATGTGGCTGGCTAGCTCTTTATGCAAGCTTTGCTTGGTGCGTAACTCAATGGTTTCTTTTTGCCAATTGTAAGTCAGTGCAATCACCACCGCCGCGAGGCAGAACCACAAGCTAGTAAATACTACCAAGCGAGATTTGAAGCTCATCCTATCGCCTCCTTAAACAGCGGTACTTTTGCAACACCCGTGATGATTGAAAAATGACGGTGAAAACAACTGCCGACTTACTGTCTTGGCTTGATGTTTTGACTTACTTTCTTGCATTAGAGTCTTGGCTGAAACTTATATCCAACACCCCACACGGTTTGAATGAAGTGATGATCAGAATCAGACAACGACAACTTGCTGCGTAAACGGTTTATGGTGCTACACACCGTATGGTGATAACCAGAATGACTGGTGTTCCAAACGTGATCGAGCAATTCATCTTTACTGTAGACTCTGCCCGGACGAGTCGCGAGAAACTGCAGCAAAGTAAACTCTGTCGCGGTAAGAGTGACGTCTTTGTCGTTTAGGGATACTTGGTGCAACTCCGGAATGATTCTCAGCGGACCAAAATCCATCGCATCATCGAGGATTTCATTTGCTACTTTGACTTCTGCGGTTTGGCTGACTCGGCGTAGCACGTTTCGCACTCGTGCTTGGAATTCTAATACGCTAAATGGCTTGGTGATGTAGTCATCAACGCCCGCTTCTAAGCCGTCTACCTTGTCCATTTCACCGTCTCTGGCTGTCAGCATGAGCACTGGGCTCCAATCTTGTTGCTGACGCAAATAATGGCAAATGTCTAGACCATCACCATCTGGTAAACCTCGGTCAAGGATCAATAAATCAAAGGGTTGTTGCTGGTATTGCGTTTTAGCATCGGCGACATTTGTGGCTCGCGATACTTGGTGTCCTTGAAACTTGAGATGCATCTGAACCAGTTCTGCCAAATCATCGTCATCTTCCACCAACAAGATGTTCGCGACTAAATTGATTGCCTGTTGTTCCATGGTCCTTTCCTTGCCTTCGAGTATCCTCACTTTGCACATGACCGGAACAAATTAGAAATTCTTTCAAAAAAGGTTCCGATGACGCCATGAGGGATAAAGCGCTCGGCTACAAGCGCTTTGGAAAGGAGACGTCATCGGAGCCTGTGTTACTCGACTCGAGTGATGGTGACTTTCGCACCTGGGTTCAAGAAACGATGGTTCGCAGAAAGTGCTGAGTTTGCTAATCCATCATCTTGGCTAACTACCCCCGCATGGAATGCAACAACGTCATTGCTGTCATTACGGGCGGCATTGAAGCCCTCACCGCCACCTGCTGGGCCCGGAATGGTTGCAGCAAGCTCATCATTCAGTTCCGTGCCGGAATCCCAAACGTTCATGCTCATTTCATAGCTTTCACCTACTGCGAGCGATTTGAGCGATAACCCCGTTTCGCCAACAAAGGCATCATTGGTATTCACAAACATAGACGCCACAGACAAGTAACCGTAACGACTAGGGTCAACCGTGATGGTGACTTCGTCCGATGCACCCGGCAACACCAATCCATTACCCGAAATACCTTGGTAAACACTGTCATTGCTGTTCATCAATTCAATTAGCTCTGCGTTACTACCGCCTTCGGCAAGATGCTCAAGTTCAACAGATGCCGCTTGGCCAATTTCAAACAGTTGGTAGTCACCATTGTGACTGAGTACCGCGAGCGGAGACATAGGTTGATTCGCAGTCAAGTTCGCCACATTGACGGTGTAGCGGTAGGATTTCACTACATCATTATCATCATCGCTTGGACAACCGGCGAGCAAGCCGACTGAAGCTGCTACTAGTAAGATTCTGTATTTCATACATCCCCCTTACTTCACAACGATTGTGATGGTTGCGACTGGGTTTAACCAACGATGGCTACTGCTGTCTAAGTCACTGATGCCGCCAGATGGGTCGCTATCACCAAGGTTACCCGGATGCACGTGAACTTTGTCGTTAGTTACCGTTGCTTCAACGCCTGTGCCGCCAGTACCAAAGGTAATGAAAGGTGGGTTTGGCATGCTAGACGCAAGCTCATCGTTCGCTTCTGTACCAGCATCGTAACTTCTTAGCGTTGCTCGGTATGTACCCGCTTCCGTTGGAATCTTCCAGCTATCTAGACCGACAAAACCGTCATTGGTTGGCAGCAGCATCGCGCTCAAAGAAAGATAACCGTGGTCGCCACTGTCCAAGGTGAAGGTGGTTGCAACACCCGGATTCAAAATGCCACCAGCAGGATTCTCAACCACCGCACCACCAGCGTTACCAATCACACTAGCAAGCCCAGAGATATCACCGCCTTCTGCCATTGCTTCTAGTTCAGGCGTTGCTGCTTGGCCCGTTCTGAACATTTGAAGATCAGAACCATGTGCAGCGACAATAAGTGGCGTAAAGTAGATGCCTTTGGTTGCGTTTGTCACGGTGATTTCCAATTCCGCCGCATTCACTGATGCAGAGCCTAGTGCCATAGCGACTGAAGTCATGACGAGTCCGAGTTGGGTACGTTTTTTCATTGTGATTCCATCCTTTAATGAGGGTTGAACTACCCAAGCCCATGTATACGGCTTTACTTCTTTGTTCGTGACTTGAGTAGGTTAAGCATTACGTTTCGAACGTTTTGCGTTCTTGCCTCTAAGAATGACGAGCAAATCTATCAGCAACTTCATCGAATTCTCATAAAATTCTCACAAGTTCTGTTCGAATTCTGTCAGCAGCACTTTTTTACTCTTAATCAGGTGTTTACACTTCGCGCTTTCCCCTCCTACAATGCGGTATTCCCTGTTTAAATCACGATTCTCACCATGATTCATAACGTTCTGTCTGCCTACTATGGCGAAATCTACGGCATCGCTTTTTTCAACCACTACTTGAGCCATTACGCCCAAAGTGAACAACAAACGCTGTGGCAAACCTTGATTGAAGTGGAAGAACTCACCGCAGAAAAGCTCAAACCTGTACTGCTGACAAATGGCATGGATATAGAAAGTCGACACCAAGAGATGTTTGATAAAGGCTTGGCAGATGCAACCAAGTGGATTGGTTTACCATGGCAAGAGTTGGTGGCGACTCTTCTAAAGTGGGTAGAACCTTATGAGGTTAAGTATCGAGAGTGGCATGAAGAAGTGAAAGCTTCACAGCAGTATTCAATCGCTGAGCGAGATGCTATCGAGTTGATTACAGACCACGAAACGGCCATTTATCACTGTTGGCAGCAATACCATACTGGTGAATCTGGCTTGCCTGCACTCAAAGCATTTTTGGCAAAATATCGTTAAAGCGAGACGGTGACACTTGAACCTCGTGAAACCGTACCAGACAATATCGTTATTCCGCTGCGCAGAACTGAACAATTATGGTTAATCCAAAACTCATAGCCCTACTTCCTGATCTTGCTTCGTTTATCTTGGTGGTAAACGAAGGCAGTTTTACCGCTGCTGCTAAACAACTCGGCGTAACGCCATCGGCTTTAAGTAAGTTGATCACACGATTAGAGCAAGCCCTCTCGGTGAAACTGTTTGAGCGCACGACTCGTAAGTTGATCATTACTCAAGCTGGGCAAAAGGTTTACGACCAAAGCATCGCAATGGTGAATGCCGCGCAGCAAGCCGTTGAGCTATCAGCGGAAGATCATGCCGAGCCAACAGGCGCACTCACAGTGGCAGCCCCTGAAGCATTTCTTAATTCGGTGCTTCAACCGTTTGTGTTGCCATTCCTAGAACGTTATCCAAATATACAGCTTAAGCTGCGTGCAGCAGATGGTGAGATTGATCTTTTCCGCCAAGGTATTGATGTCGCATTTAAGCTCACCGACAAACCCGATGAAAATCTGGTACTCAAAGAGATCAGCAAGACCAACCTTGTTTTGTGTGCCTCTCCAGATTATCTCACTAAACACGGTATGCCTGAGCACCCAACCGAGCTTGAGCAACACGACTGCATTTATCTTGCCGAGAACGACAAAGACAACATCTGGTCATTCTTTAAAGAAGAAGCGTTCCACTCCATTGCCGTGAGTGGACGCTACGCCGTCAACCATTCTCAAATGCGCTTAAACGGGGTTAAGTCTGGCTTGGGAATTGGGATCTTCCATGACTTCGTGATCAAAGACGCGTTAGAGCAAGGAGAAGTGGTGGAGGTTCTGCCGGATTGGATGATCAAGAGTAACTACCATGGCGCTATCGCGATGCAGTATGCGCAAACCAAATACATGCCCGCTCGTCTGCGTGTGTTTATCGACTTCGTTAAGGAGCATTTAGTCTCCGAGGATACTAACCATGCTTGAAGAGGCTAACCATGTTTAATGCCATTCATCACGTCGCGATCATTTGCAGCGACTACCCAAGGTCAAAACGCTTTTACACTGAAGTGTTGGGATTGAAAGTCATTGCTGAAAACTATCGTGAAGCCAGAGACTCCTACAAGCTTGACCTCGCTTTACCTGACGGTAGCCAAGTGGAACTGTTTAGCTTTCCGAGCGCACCAGAGAGACCGAGCTTTCCTGAAGCACAAGGGCTGCGACATCTCGCGTTTTTGGTTGATGATGTTGAACAGGTGAAAGCCTACCTAGAATCGAATGACGTTGAAGTTGAGCCAATTCGTATTGACGAATTCACAGGCAAAGCATTTACCTTCTTCCAAGATCCAGATGGCTTGCCACTGGAGATTTACCAGAAATAAAAAGAGCCAGCACGTCGCTGGCTCTTTTACTATTCCATTCTTTGTCTGTTACTAATTCAACGCTGTTTTCAGCTTCTCAATGCGGTTGAACAACAGCCAATCCAGTGCGAGAACCGTAACAATCGCTAAACCGCCCATCGGAAACGCCAGACACAATATCACCAACGTTACTAAACCAAGTTTCCAAATGCCGTCTTGCTGAAACTTAGGTGGCGCGCCCAATACGGCACTGCGACTTGGTCTACGAATCCACCACATCACCACACCTGTGATTGAGATTAAGATGAACGCCAAACAGAACGCTACGTTGAGTACTTTGTTAAGCACACTGACATCACCTTGATGCAGTGACACACCTGCCGCCATGAACTTGGCAAATAGGCTGTAATCTTGCCACGTTACATCCACCAGCAAACGACCGGAATATTGGTCAAAGTGGCTGGTGCGATCTTGTCTTGGGTCGGAGATATCGCCACCCATGGAGTTAGCTGCAACAGTGTAAACGCCCGTCTCAGAGCGTGGCAAAAACAGCTTATAGCCAGTGAAGCCCATCATTTCAGCTTTGAGGACAATATCATCAATGGAGAGCGCATCATGGTTGCCTGCGTATGCCATATCTTCCTTCATATTGGCATGATCATGAGCGGGTTTGTCTTTCGATTCAGGCACAGCAGCAAGCTCTAAGTTCCATGGCATCTCTTCTGATGCACCATGATTCAGGTCTTTGTGTGTCAGTGTCGACTCTGGTTTCTCACCCCATGTGTAATAGGTTGGGAAGGTATTCCAAGCTTGCACCATTTTCGCGCCCCATATCCCAGCCCAAGACAGACCTGAAATCAAAAAGAACAACAGAACAATTGATAGCACACCACCTAAATTCGCATGCAGATCTCGCATCAAAATACGAGTTCCACTGCCAAAACGAATTTTCAAAAAGCCAGCACGGCTTGCGTTGTCTCTTGGTAACCACAGGTACAAACCAGACACCAACAGTAAAATGCCTAAACTGGCGGCGATTTCAATTAAACGGTCGCCTAAGTCTCCGATGAGCAACGTACCGTGAATGCTGTTCATCAGTTCATAGATGCTATCACCACGATTAATGGTGCCTTGTACGTCTCCTGTATAAGGATTTACTGCAACAATCAGTGAGCTGCCTTCTTGGTTTTGAATCGAGAAGCGGTTGGCAATATCGGCCGTTTTAGCAGGTACAAATTGAGTGACATTAAAATCGGGGTAGGCCTGCTTTACGGTTTCTAATTGTACAGAGACGGGAACCATTTGCTCTTGTGGTGAAACTTGTAATGTCGCTTCGTATCGAGCCAATTCGATTTCGTCATCAAACAACATCACCAACCCCGTGAGGGAAAGCATGAGCATAAATGGAATGACGAACAAACCTGCGTAAAAGTGCCATCGCCACGTCATAAAGTAGATGGATTTTAAGCGTGAGGCTTCCTTGAGTTGAGGCTTTGCCGAGTTTCTCAACATGTGTATTTTCCTTTTTTCATTGTTGAACACCCAAATTCAGTCAAACGCATCCTGCACATACACATTCGTATGCGGCGCTAATTGACTTAGATTTGGGAGTACCACTGCTCGAAGTGGCAGTGTTGTTGGCTATATACCCAAGTGACTTCAAGATGCTGGATTCAGAGCGTTGTCATTGATTCGAGTGCAAAGAAAACAACGCTGTGTAATAGACAACTCTTTCCAAGTTGTTTGAAGCAGCAATCGGAGCAATGACACGCTCCCGAAGGGCGAGTTGTCTTGGCTTGTATACTTTGTTGTCGATATCTTGATTTAGACCCACTAGACCTTTAAATCGCCACCGCGTCTACAAACCAAGTCATTCTCGCTAAACCAAGCATCTCGAGGTTACTTGGGTATCGTGTAATTGTTTTCGTTATGAGAAAAGGGAAACCGGCGGCGCTCTAGGAACTGGTGTTTCAAATCGCACACTTAGAGCCAAATAAGCGTAGCTGTCAGAAGTCACCAAGCTCTGTCTTGAAAGTATCGGTGTCGTTGGAAGTGTATCGTGATGAAAAGTCGAGAAGTGGCTAAACGGACAAGGCTTGCCTTTGTGGCTGACCGAATTGTCGCCCTCTTCTATTTGGACCAACTCAAATCCGTTCAGCGTACATAGCGTCGCCCACACGCCCATGCTGTTACCATGAGCATTGATAACAGGCATCAGCGTCACTAGCACCCAACTGAGAGCACTAGCAAATAACATCGATCGGTAAAAAGGAATTAATCTACGCATAACGGTGACTTAACAAATTTCACACAGCGTAACCAATTTTGAGTGATAGCTCAAAAAACAGGATCAATAACTGGTTGCTACCTCACAGGTTTTCTTGAATGCATCGATTGACAGGCGCAAAAAAGCCCGCCGAAATGGCAGGCTGATAATGTGTTCATTCATTACTTAGAGATAACGCGTAACCCACTGCCACGAGCAAATGCTCCGCTCAGTAGATAATTAGCCGAACAACTTGCTCCAAATGCTTGGATTGCGCTTGTCGTGGTACTCTTCACGAAGACTATCGATTTCACGCAGTTGAGCTTTTGCTTCTTGTAGCTTGCCCGCATCAAGATCCGCTTCAATCTTATCTAGCGTTACCGTCAGTTTGTTAAAGCCTTCTAAGTAAGTATCAAACTTCTCTGGTGGGTAATTACCACGCTTAGATTGTTCAACAATCGCTTGCAAGCTATCAATCGCAGATTTCATGGTTTCGACATCAGATGCTTCTGCCGCCTGTTTGAATTCCATCTTCATCTGTTTCATGTTTTGTTTTAAATCAACCGCTTCTGCCATTGCGTATGTTGAGCCAAACGCAATCGCACACCCTAGGACTAAAGGACGTAACATTTTTCACTTCTCCATTTATAGTGCCGAATTCTGTGTCGGCTTTATTCACCCAAATAACCTACGCCATAAGAGGCGAAAAACTAGCTTAGTTGAGTATTTCCGGGTCGCAGTGTAAAGCAATCTGGCGTCGGGTGCATACCTTAAATGTAATCAAGTTTATGCGTTGAGAATGCTATCATATTCTGCAATTGGTTTACGGCCTCTCAAAGCTAAGAAAGACAAAAACTGCTGAGCGGTGTGAGTAATCACTTTCTTGCTATCAATACCCACTTTGTCCATTAACTCTCCAACCAAATCCAGATTACCAACATCGTGACAGAAATGCGCGTCACTGCCCGTGGTGAAGAAAACACCGAGATCTTTCCCGATTTGTGCAATCTCGTGGCAACGGTCTACGCTGCCTACTCGGCTGTTGCCTTTCAGCGTGGTGTTATTAATTTCAATCGCGACATTGTGCTCTTTCGCGCACGCTAAAACGGTCTGAAAATCAAAGTCGAAATTTGGATTACCAAGATGACCGAGCGCATCAATACGACCACTCTGAATGACATTAACAAGTGCTTCCGTGTGAGTTTGCTTGTTTGCAGGACGAAAAACGGGTTCATGAAAACTCGCGATCACCCAATCTAAGTTGCGGTCCACACTCAGTGGAATATCAATGTCGCCTTCGGTATTCATAATGTTAGATTCAACGCCACGAATAATCGCAACGCCTTCAAGAAAGCGAGGCAGAATTTTCTGGTTCGAGAAGAACCAGTAATGAGGCGCACCCGGCATTGATTCTGCGTGATCGGTCGTGCAGAACATATCCAGCCCGTTCTCTTTTGCCAACTTTGCATTTTCAATCAAGGTACTGTACGCGTGACCACTTGCGTACGTATGTGTATGGGTATCAACTTTAAATTCCATCATCCACTCTCTTAGGTGCGCTATCTTGCGTGCTATTGTATACCTTCAGGCAACGCATCGTCAGCCCAAGATAAGCAAGAACCCTAAGCTTGCTCTTCACTAATGGCTTTTATCAAGGGTAAAGCTTTTTCCCATCCGTGATTAAACATGGAAACAAAGTCGTTGTGAGTATGAATGGTAACATTGAGTAGTAAACGATCGTTGTTGGTATCGATCTGGTAGATCTCTCGCGATCCGATCCACCTAGATGCTAGGTCAGCATCGAGTTGTTGACGATTATCCGGATTAAAAATGGCAACATGATGAAATTCAAGTTTTTGAAGCGGTAGCACCGTATCTATGATCGCCCTTGTCCCGCCCATATCTGGATCAAAAAAAGTGATGCCACCTCCTTCTTCCCAAGCTCCTTCAAATTGAGACTGCGGTGAAAAGGCTTGTGCCCAACGTTTATACAACTCAACATCGGTTAGCACTTCCCACACTCGTTGCGGTGTCGCCGAAATTTCGACGTAATAATTTAGCGTAAGCATGATTTCTCTCCCTGAACCTTTCTTGACGCTAGCCCATACTCAGGAAAAATCAAACCACACGACCAATTTATCTACCTGCCCCCTTCATTTTCCGACAGACTAAGAAGTTCTCGCTTGTAAACCGCCACTGCGATGCGCCGTAAAACGAACCCAACATGTGTTCAGTATGATTGCGAGCACTATTAAACTCATCCCAACAATTTGACTTTGACTCATTCGGTCTTCAAAAAACAGGCTCTGCCAAACCGCAGTGAACAATAAGTTAGTAAAAATGAGTGGCGAAAGTTGAGAGCCACTGCTTGCCAGTTTATATGCTTTGGAGCGAAAAACTTGGGTGTTAATGATCATCAGAGACATCATACCGATCCACAGCGTATTTGAAGAAATCTCAGGCGCCATAACACTCATATTAAGTAACGCGTCGAAGTCATTAAACAAAGCTAGCGGCAACAGAAATACGGCAGCAAAACCAAACGCCCAAAAGTTGATTTCTAGCGGCGACATATTTGTTTTACTCACTTTATATAACGTAAGCTGAGAACCAGAATTGAAGAGTCCACCAGCCAAGCCGAGCAATAAATCCGCTCGCCATGTGATCTCACTTCCACCGCCCGCCAACATAACCACACCAGTGAACGCCATTGCTAAAGCCGCCAATGTTGAAACACGAATGCGCCCCCTCATGAACAGCTTTTCAACCAAGGGAATAAATAATGGGCCAGTAGCAAACAAAACGACCCCCTCAACGAGCGTTAACGTTTGTAATGACGCGATAAAGCAAAGTTGTGACAAACCGATACAAAGAGCACGCAATAAAATAGGCTTTAGCGTGCCCGCTTTAGGAAAGGTAAGGTTTTTCACACGAAGTAAGATAAGCAAGATAAGCGCAGGCACCAAAAAACGTAAGAAGCTAAATAGTGTGACGGAAAGTTCGCCTGACAACTGCTTTGCTAACAGTCCAGTAACAGATAAGCTTAACGTAGACATTAACATGAAAAGGATAGATTTATTTACAGCATTCATTCAATACTCCTTAATATATGGAGCATTTTAAAAGACATCACTTATAGTAAATAGCGAGTAATATTAACCATTGATGTAAGAAAAACTTACAGTTTAACTTATCTATCACCAGCTACGGTTTTTAAATTATGCGGAAACTAGTCCCCTTAAAGTCCATCTACGCATTTGTTGCAGTAGCTGAGTCTGGCAGCATGACAGAAGCAGCACAGATATTAAGTGTGAGTCACTCAGCCGTAAGTCAGGCAATTAAATCGCTGGAGAGTCAAGTAAACAAGCCTCTGTTTGATCGCATAGGCAGACAAGTTCAACTCAATGCGGACGGTAAGAAGTATTACAGAAAGGTGGCACCCGCTTTAGAGCAAATTGTCGATGCAACGGAAGCACTCATCCAAGATCAGAACTTGCAGCGTGTTACGCTCAATATGGTGAATTCATTGGCTCTTCACTGGTGGATTCCTCGAATGTCAGATTTACAAGGGTTTGCTCCTCAATTAGACGTTCGTTTATCAAACCTGTCTGGCAGATTCAATTTAGAACAAGAAGGTATCGACGCGGCCTTGGTGCATGGAAATCCCGAAGAATGGCAGGATTACTACTGCGAAAAGCTCAGTGAAGATGAACTGGTTTTGGTGTGCAGTCCTGAATTGATAGCGAAGACAAAGGACTCAAACATCACTCAACTCTTAAAGCAGTATCCCATCATTGAAGTTACTAACGAGCGAAGAAAAAACGACTGGAACGTGTGGCAGGACGCGACGGGTATCCAGCGACCTAAAAATAAAAAACCAATCACTTTTAACATGTCGATACAAGCCGTCCAGGCCACAACTCGTCGTTTGGGGTTATTGGTCACTCATCGCTTGTTTGTGAAGGATGACATCAAATATGGTCAGCTAATCGAGCTGGGTGAACCCGTCATTAATCCTCATCAACAGCTTTACTTTGTATGCCCGCCACACAAGCTAAAGCTTGAATCGTTTCATCTGTTGCGATCTTGGCTACAACAATCATTCAACTATTAGAAACTTTTGTTAAGCACATTCACTGAAAAACTAGTATAAAGTTAGAAGAGCACTTTTCATCCAAGGATGGTTTATGAAGCAGTATCAAATATGGCTAAGCGCACTCTGTTTTGCAGTATCTTTGAGTGCGACCGCAGAAGCAGAAAATGATAACCGCCTTTCAGAACAAGGGATCTCCACGGCAATTATTGGGGGGCAGCAGGCTACCCAAAACCAACTTCCTTTTTTTGCACGTCTTATTCTACATAAAACTGGCGCTAATCAGTTTGCCAATATTTGTGGGGGAACCATTGTAAACGACCGCTTCATTTTAACTGCGGCTCACTGCGTAGAACCAAGCGTTTTCACTGACGGGTGGACAATCAACGATCTACGAGTGCTAGTCAAAAACCCTACGATGAATGACGTGTTTGTTGAAGAATTCAAAGATGTTCGCTCTATTGCGATTCATCCTGATTATGTGCCTAGCGATTTATGGATTAATGACATCGCTGTCCTTGAATTGACTCGCCCTATTACCGATAACGTTCAATCCATCACTTTACCGCAAGACTTTGGAGACTACAGCAGCAAGACGGTTTATCAGATATTCGGTTTAGGTCAGACCTCGACTAGTGATGAAAACGGGCCAAACTATTTACGCTGGGCAGAAGTAAAACCCCTTACCGACAGCCAATGCGCTTCACTGGTAACAGGGTTTAATGCTCAGGAAAGTTTGTGTGCGAATGGATTTCCTGAGCGAAGCTACACTGGTATCTGCCGCGGTGACTCAGGCGGTCCCCTCACTTATCAAGACAATAATGGCATGTATCAGCAAATCGGTATTGTGAGCTATGGTTCTTCTGTTTGTGAATCTGCTGCGATTCCGAGTGTGTTTACTGAGGTTCTAAATTATACAACGTGGATTGAAGCCCAAACCAGTTCGGGAGTGAAAACTCGTTATAACGCCCTCTTAGCAAGTACAGAAGATTATCATAGTGAAGGCGATTCCGGCTTTGAACCAGAAGATACTAACACGTCGGGCTTTGACGATAACGGCAGCGGCGGCGGCGGTGCTCTCGGATCAGGGTTGATCATGCTTGGAGGCTGGTTTGGTTGGCTAAGACACCGCAGAAATGATTCGCGCTCCTAGTTGCGTCAACAAGACATCATAATATCTTGCGCTTAACGCGAGAGTTAATGATGTCTTCAATCATCTTTTGCTCTTTTTTCGCTTTTTCATAGTTCTGCTTAGTACGCCAACGTTCAAGCACTTTTTCTAACCCTTGAACGCGTGCGTGCTTGTGTTCTAGTGTTTTCTGTACAGATGCACATTCCGCTTGCATAACGGCTTGCTCTTGCTCGTGGTGACGAAGCATTCTTTGTAGCATTTGGTCAACACGATTAAAGTTCATCAAAGCCGCGCTCGTCAGCGTCGGGCCGGTTCGGGTTGATTGTCCAGCGTGGCCTTTCAACGCCGATAACTGTTCCAATTGCATTGAAAGATGGGAGTGACGCTGACGCATGGCATCAAGTTGTTGACCCACACGATCACGCTGTTTTTCTTCCATTTGCTGTAACTTGCCTACGGCTTTTAACTTGGATTTCATTTCAGCCTTGTCACTCCCATTTGATTAAGCACTTTGAAAAAGCTGCGCGAGCTCGGTCAAACTGGTTGGGTAATCTACAGACTCATTGGCAGCTTGTTGTAGATATGCACGCAAGTTTGGATACATAGCAACAGATTGATCTAACTCAGGATCTTGTCCTGGTTGATAACCCCCTAATGGCAGTAACTCTTTAACCTGAAGGTAGTTGGAGTACATTTGACGGAAGTTATTCGCAATCGTGCTGTGTGCGTCCTGCGTACAAGTATTCATACAACGGCTAATAGACGCGTTGATATCTATCGCGGGATAATGCCCTTGCTCAGCCAGTTGACGCGATAAAACGACATGCCCATCTAAGATGGCGCGCGCGGAATCCACAACAGGATCTTGTTGGTCGTCTCCTTCTGCCAATACGGTGTAAATTGCCGTTAAGCTACCATGTTGATTTTCACTGTTACCCGCTCGCTCTAGGAGTTGAGGTAACACGCTGAAGACTGAGGGCGGATAACCACGAGAAGCTGGAGGCTCTCCGAGCGAAAGAGCGATTTCGCGCTGTGCCATGGCGTATCGGGTTAGAGAGTCCATCAGAAGTAGAACGTCTTTGCCTTGGTCTCGGAAATACTCTGAAACGCGATGACAAAGTAGTGTCGCTCTTAACCTCATTAGCGGGGATTCATCAGCAGGAGCCGCGATAATAATCGCTTTCTTGCGCGCTTCTGGGGTTAAGTTTCTCTCGATGAACTCACGTACTTCTCTGCCTCGCTCACCGATAAGCCCGACCACAATTACATCGGCCTCCGTGTTTTTGGTGATCATCCCCATTAACACACTTTTACCGACGCCACTGCCAGCCATCAAACCAATACGTTGGCCTTTGCCTACCGTCAATAGTCCATTAATCGCTCGCACGCCTACGTTGAGTGGTGTATCAACTGGGCGTCGCTTCAGTGGGTTAATCGGTTTTGGTTCAAGTGAAACTCGCTCTCCCCCCTTAAGCGGAGCCCCGTCATCTAACGGCTCACCTAAACCATTCAGTACGCGTCCTAACCACTGAGAGCTTAGCTGCACGGTACTGTCACCATCAAGAGGGATGACTTTTGCACCTGCAAACAGACCACCTAAACGGCGGATAGGCATGAGGTAAGCAATAGTGTGTTCAAAGCCCACAACTTGCGCTTCGATCATATCGCCTTCCGCGGTTTCTACGAGACAACGCTGCTCAAGCTTAAACCGACACCCTACGGCTTGTAACATTAAGCCGTTTACTTTTATCAATCGCCCTGTTACGCGAGCAACAGGGATTGAATCGAGCGAAGCCAAGGCTTCGCTCAAACGCTCACTTAATAGTTCATGGCTTAGGGTATTACTCATGCTCAGACTCTACCTGTGGAATACTGACTTCATCCAAAAGGTGTTGCTTTACATTGTCCATACAGGCTTCCAGGCGAGAGTCGCAGCTCGCATCCGCTTCTGCGTCATCAGTCACTAGCTGGCAACCACCAATAGGAAGCTCTGTATTAGGGACCAGTTTCCAAGATTGCGGCAGATCAGCATTGATGTGAGTAATGCGCTCTAAATCTTGCGGATTTAAATGCACAGTTACTGTTTCCGCTTTACCAGGCATGGCAGACAATGTCTCGTCCACCAAAGCTAGGATCTGCTGAGGCATTAAAGTGAGCTCGGCACGAATCACTTGCTGAGCTACCTTTTGTACCAGTTCACAAATCATATGGCGTTGTTGCTGCTCTTTTTCATCCTGCCAACGAGAAAGGGCGTGAAAAAGTTCATTGACAGGCTTCGCCGCCTCCAAAAAGCCTTGCTTTCCAGACTGCTCACCGGAAACAAAGCCTTTTTGGAAACCTTCTTTTTGGCCTTCCAACAGACCTTGTTGCTTGCCCTGTTCGATACCTTGGCGTAAGCCTTCTTCATGTCCTTGTTGCAAACCTTGTTGAAAACCTTCTTCAAGTTGCTGTTGGATATCTATTTGAGGTTCTTGCCAGCCTTGGTTATCTAGCCCGAATTCGTCTTCGATAGTCTTAGGTTGCGCTAAAGGCGGAAAACGGTGTAAACGATACCCGCTCGGAGGCAATCGCATAGTACTTGATTTTGTCTCTAGCATGACCTTACTCCACCGTTGGCTCTTCATAGAGAAGCAGCTGAACTTCACCAGATTCATCCAGCTCACGTACCATTTGCATGATGTCTTGACGTGCTTTTTGAACTCGACTTAACGCAACAGCGCCGCGTGCGTCCATGTCATCTTCTAGCGCTTTTACCATACGTTGCGGCATTGAACGCTTAATAGCTTGTTGTAAGGTAATATCGGAACCTTTTAGCGCAACTGCCCACAACTCTAGCGGGATTTGCTGCACCAACATGTCCATAGTTTCTTCGCGTTGTCGGCCAAGAACCATAAAGTCGAACATGTTTTCTTCGATTGCATTAACAACATCTTCATCATGCAACTTCAGCATTTCCATCAATGAACCACGGTCACCTTCAAAGCGGTTAATGATATCTGCTGCTTGCTTAACACCTGATAACGGCGTGCTTTGACTTGCGGATACTTTTTCGATGCAACGCTCAACGAGTTCATGCAAATCAACGGCAACTTGATGATCGATATCTTGCAATTGAGCAATACGGAACAAGATTTCGTCATGGTAATCTTGTGGCAAGTGCTTCAATACCGCTGAAGAGCTGTCTGCTGGCAAATACGCTAGAAAAATTGCTTGCATTTGTGGGTGCTCGTTCACAATGAAACGAGCGAGAGTTTCTGCTTCCACCCACTGTAAGCGCTGCATATTGTTGCGAATTTCATCGCCATATAAGGTATTTAATAACCCTTTTGCCAAATCGTTACCCAATGCTTTACGCAATGTATTAGATAGGTATTCCTTAGAAGCTCCTCGAATACCGCTGTGCTCACGGAAATCTTCAAAGAAAGTTTGAATAACACCACGAGCAGAATCGCTCTTAATGCCATTTAACTTCGCCATTGCACGAGTCACACGCTGGGTTTCATCACGGCTAAAGTGTTGCAAAACCTTCGCTGCGGCATCCTCGCCCATGCCTAATAGCACGAGCGCGGTTTGTTCAACATAACTAAGCGTCTGCTTTGATAGAACTGTGTTCATTGATGTTTACCCATTGTTTCAGTATTTCGGCTACGCGCTCTGGCTCTTCATTAGCAATAAGCTGTAGGTGTTTCAATTGAATTTCTAATGGCGAACCTGCTGGTGGTAGCATGTCGCTGTTTACATCTAAACCTGAAGAGGCTGAGATGCCTTTTTCTGATAGGCGGCGATCAAGTACTTCTTCATGCTCGCGCTCTTCACGCGTTTGCAAGTTTTCGTAGTCAGGTTCTTCCTGAGGCTCAGCAAAATTTAGCTCAGGCACAGGTTTATCAACGCCAGTTAGGTGCATGATTAATGGACGCAGTACGAAGAAGATCATCGCCAAGCCTAACAAGCCACCAATAACGTAGCGTATTGGCTGCTGTACTGTAGGGTCTTGCCACCACGGCAGTGCAGGAGGAGCATCAATTTCGATTGGGGTGAAGTTGAAACTCATTAAACTTAAGCTGTCACCTCGTGTGGCAGAGATACCAACAGCATCCATGATCATGTTTGAGATTTGCTCTTTATCGGCTTCACTCCACGCCACACCATCTGGCGAAGCTTTGGAGTTCAACAGAACCGAGACACTAAGCTTTTCTATTTGGCCTTGTTGGTATTGAGTACGACGAACACTACTACCTACAGCATATTGACGATTCACTTCAGATCGCGCATTCGTGTTTTGGCTATCGTTCGTTTCCACTTCACCAGATCCTGTCACTGGCGGTTGGTTACTTAGAGAACCAGGAACACCCAATGCAATTTGATCAACCGAGTTGTTATGAATGGTGTGCTCATTACGCACAACCGGCGCGTTATCCAAAATTTCTTGTGTTTCTTCAACTTGGCTAAAGTCCAGATCGGCAGCGACTTGTACGCGGAAGTTACTCGGCCCCACAATCGGCGTAAGCATATCTGCTGCGCGTTGGATGATCTGTTTTTCAACACTCTTCTGGTATTCAAGATATTTCGCGTTTACTTTGCCGGCTTCCGCAGAAGCGACATCCGCACTAAGAAGACGGCCATACTGGTCAATGACAGAAACAAATTCTGGCTTCATTGCCGTGACACTACCGACCACTAGGTTAATGATCGCTTCAACTTGTTCAGGCTTTAAGTCTTCACCAGGTTTGAGCTCAAGCATGACAGATGCTGAAGGATTCTCACTGTTTTGGCGGACGAATAGAGTTTGACGAGGTATTGCTAAATGAACACGCGCGTTCGCTACTGAGTTCAAAGACATGATAGTACGTACTAACTCACCTTCTAAACCATGACGATAACGCGCCGTTTCCATAAATTGGCTCGTACCAAGAGAGCTATCTTCCTTGAGCGAATCCAAACCTGTCGGCAGCTTAGCTTTAACACCTTTTGATGCAAGCAACATGCGTACCTTCGCAACCTCACCTTCAGGTACAAGAACTTGTCCATTTTGCTCTTGCATGCGGTAGCTTACGCCTTCGCTTTCTAATACCGACACAATTTCGCCGATATCAAAACGCTCTTGTTGGCTATAAAGCGGACGAAAGCTCTGCGAGGAACTCCATAGTGCAACCACAATAATCGCTGCAACAATCGCAGCTAACACCGCAGATAGCACTAAGTTTCTCTGACTGCTAGACCAGATTTGCTTCAGCTTCGTTGTCACATCGTCCATGCCGTTGGCAGTAGAAAATGTCTGTGCTGTGCCGGTAGCCATAGCTGTGTTTCCGGCGACTTGGGGGGTTAGTTCTGACATGAATTACACCGGCATCTTCATAATATCTTCAAATGAGGTCACGACTTTGTTGCGCACTTGCATCAAAGCATTAAAGGACAAGCTGGCTTTTTGGCTCGCGACCATTGCACCAACTAGGTCATCACTTTTTCCTGTTTCTACGGCCGTCATTTTTTGACTAGCCACTGATTGATGTTGATTCACTGTATCCAACACATTTGTCATCGCTTGTGAGAACGATAAAGGTGCGTTTAGTGATTGTTGATCTAAAGGATTTGCACTCACGATAAACTCTGGCGGCTGCACTTGTGCCTGCATCGCCTGCATTTTTGACAACATAAGTTGCTCTGCCGAGACCGCATGAGTAGGTTGACTTGCCATCTATTTTTTCTCCTATTAGGCAGCCGAGCCTAGTGCCGACTGTAAATCAATACCATGTTCTCGCATTGCTGCGAGCTTGTAGCGTAGCGCTCGAGTAGAGACTCCAAGCGCGTTTGCGGTTTTCGTTCGGTTTCCACCAAACTGACGTAACTTTTCCAAAATAAACTGATATTCAGCTTGCTTCTTCGCTTCTACATGACCAAAGTTTGAAGTTGGCTCTGCTGTAGGAACTGACGCGACAAGCTCAATAGGCAGCATCAGGTCATGGGCTGTAATGTAATCACCATGACGCATGACCAAAGCGCGTTGAATGACATTTTCCAACTCACGAATATTGCCCGGCCAGTGATACTGACTCAGCGCACTAATCGCATCTTGGGATAGGTGACAGCGGCTGCTATCTTGATACTTTTCAATAAAGAATTGGCTAATCGGTAGAATGTCCTCTTTTCTTTCACGCAAAGGCGGCCAGTGCAGAGGCAGCACATCTAATCGATAATAAAGATCTTCACGGAACGTGCCTTTTTGAACTTCCTCACGTAAGTCTTTGTTGGTTGCCGCAATAACACGAATATCGAGCTGAACGGCTTTATGGCTACCAACACGTTCTACTTCACGCTCTTGAAGGACGCGCAACAATTTCGCTTGAACCGCAGGTGACATTTCACCAATCTCGTCAAGCAGAATCGTCCCGCCATTTGCTTCTTCAAACTTACCGCTTTGAGAATTTGTCGCTCCGGTGAACGCGCCTTTTACATGACCGAATAGCACAGCCTCTAACATTGACTCTGGAATGGCGGCACAGTTAACCGCCACAAATGGACCATTGATACGCGGAGAGTGCTCATGCACATATCGCGCCAGCACTTCTTTACCCGTTCCCGATTCACCTGTAATAAGCACACTCGCGTTAGTACATGCTGCACGATGCGCCAATTGCAGAACTTGTTTGCTTCTCCAAGACTCCGCAACAATGTTGGCCATTGGCTTACCTAACGCTTCAACACGTTTAAGCAGATTAACCAACTGATTAGATTCAAATGGGCGTAATAGATAATCAGTAGCGCCCGCTTTCATCGTCTCAGCAGCCAAGATGCCTTGTTCTTGGTCGACAATCGCAATAACAACACCCGAATTTCGCTGCTTTTGGTGACACGCGACAAACTCACGAACACACATATCCGGCAGCGTAGAGCTCACTAAAGTGATTTCTGCTCGCTCTTCAAGCAAAGCGCCTCGACCAGTACGAGTGTGTTTCGCGGTGTAACCTGCATTTTGCAACACATCCAATACTGGTTGAGCAAGAGCTTCATTTGGCTCAACCAACAAAATTTTCGTTTTCGTCATCATTGAACCTTAACTTTCGTTTGTTGATTTTGTGATTGTAGATCTGGGTAGTGTTTCGTAGCCGTATACTCGTTGTCCCTCACTAAACGCAGGGTGACACGTCGGTTTTTTGCTTGGCCATTAACCGAGTTATTGCTGGCAATTGGGTAACGCGAACCATGAGCTCGTGTTTCGATCATCGACTCGTCGACCCCAAGCTCAATCAAAGCGTTGGTGACTTGCTCTGCTCGAGTACGTGACACAGAAAGGTTCGTTAAACTTGAACCAACGTTATCGGTGTGACCGTCGATGAGGATTTTGGTCACTCGATCATCCACAGATACATAGCTATACAGCGCTTCTAGTGTTGCTTTCTGTCCACGACTTAACGTCTTCTGACCAAACTCAAATGAGAGCGCCATATCCCTTGCCTCTGAAAAAGACAATTTAGGCAATCGCGCGCGACACGCATTAAATGATTTCAATGCGTTTTGAATTTGAAGAGTAGGAATCACAATCTCTGAAACAGAGGAAGCATTACTTCCTTTAAGTGACAGCGTCACCCAACTACCCGAAGCAATTGAATCCATGAATTCTTCAGCGCCTTTATTAAAGATGAAACGCTGAGACGGCTTAGTAAATTCAAGGGAGCCAAATTCTTTTCTATAAAGCTCATCACTCCAAGGAGCATTTTGAGTTGTTAAAGCAATCGTTTTCCATTTATTGTTTTCATATTCTATATCGGAAATAAAATAGAATTTATTATTAGGTTCCGCTAGGAAATAAAACTTCCCATAGTCATTATTTGATTGCAACAAGTTGCATTTGAATTTATTTCCCTCATATGTCCATTTAGAGAGGTCCATAGGGATTGTTAAGACTTCTTCTGAATATGACACTTTTGAAAAAATAAAACTGATAACAATAATTGTGTTACAAATTATCAAACGGACATGATTCATGTATATCTTACATTCCCATGACTTAAACCGTTTAATTAAATATGCCACCAAGCCGAGAGAACTGGCATAGCTAATCATTTTAATTACCTATTCTGAATATTAAAATTGTTTACAAAACGCTCAAGAGAGCACGCTTAGCCTCCGTCGGAAGCTTTAAGCATAAAAAACAGTATCTTATAGTTTATTTATTTGAAGTTGTTGTTACGCCATAAAGGCAATTTAAAAAATCTATAACAACTAAAACGCTCAACATTGTTATTTTATTTATTAAGCGATTTATAAAGAAAACTAACTCTTTTTAAATTTCATTAAAAGATTATGACTATATGAACAAAGCAACATGTGAACTAAAGTCACAATCTTAGAGTTTGGAGCTAAAAGATCATTAAAATTTCTGTGTAGACTACACGCCATTAAGTTAAAACACTTTCGATTGTTAACGCACGGTAAAATATAAATGGAAAATAGAGTTAGCGAGCCTATTTCTGATAGTCAACTACTTGATGTAGAATTATTAGGCAAACCTATTCATATCATTCGTGAGAAGCTCGATAATTTAATTTCAGAATCTTGCTCAAACCTTACGACTGAATTACAAAATTGGCTCAGCACAGGAAAAGTGGAAGCTAGCTTAACCTCAGTAGACTTGCACCGCTTTACATCGGTTGAGATGGACAAAGAGCAAACGTCGACCTATCAACATCAGGAAGGCGGCATGGTATTCATCCATGGTAACCCTCACACGCTAATAAAGTTGGCTGATAGATTTTATGGTGCAAGTGCAGAGCGCTCAGCCGCTACTCTGACGGCCAGTGACTTACGTTTACAAGAGCGCATCAGTCGAATCATCATCGGTTGGCTTGCTCCTGGTGAAATGTGGGACACGGGTGAGTATGAGACCCCTAGAGGAATTGGCATTAACGTTCAATTAAACATTGCGTTTGACGATCATCAAGGCTCAATTCATCTCAAGCTAGATAGTCATCTTATTCAAACGCTGATCGAGCAGCTTGAACTGCAACCTGATACCGATTTGTTTCAACCTTTCTGTCGTTCTTTAGAGACGACCCCCGTTCGACTGAACGTTGTTCTAAGTAAAAAGAAGATGCCTTTAAGTGATGTGGTTGGCTTACAACCCAACGATATTTTACCTATTGAGCTTCTTAACACGGTTCCAGTAAGCATTGGCAACCAATCTCTATTTACAGGTCGTATTGCCGAGCAAGACGGCCAACTTGTTTTGATCTTTAACCCTGATAAGGAACCGCAGCGATGAGCGAAGCGCTAGAAACTAATGCATTCGACGCAGAAGAACTGAACTTTGATGATTTTCAATTAGAAGACTTTGAAGCCGAAGATACGCTCCAACAAGAACCAGCCACTGCGGAACGTGACCTTAGCTTTTTCAAAAGCATTCCTGTCACAGTCACGCTGGAAGTTGCGAGTAAGGAGATCCCACTTGGGGACTTAATGAAAGCGGGTGAAGGCACGGTTATCGAGTTGGAAAAGCTCAATGGCGAGCCTTTAGACGTGAAAGTAAACGGTTCTCTTATGGGCCACGCTGAAGTTGTCGTTGTCAATGATAAGTATGGACTTCGTCTGATCGATGTACATGACTCTGCATTGAGTGGCGTTGGTCAATAATCTTAGGTAGGCATCACAATGAAAAATCTGAGCGCTTGGCACCGTTGGTTACCTCTTTTGGTATTGGTGTCACTTTTGTTTGCTTTCCCAACAATGGCGGCTGACAACGGCTTAACTATCTTGTCCGTTTCTGATGGCGACACACAACAAGAATACAGCGTTAAACTGCAAATTCTGTTGTTGATGACGGCGCTCAGTTTTCTTCCAGCATTTATTTTGATGGCGACGAGCTTTACTCGAATTGTCGTTGTCCTTGCGATTTTGCGCCAAGCTCTTGGTCTTCAACAAAGCCCACCTAACAGAGTGTTGGTCGGGATCGCTCTCGCATTGACGTTACTGATTATGCGCCCTGTCTGGAGCGATATTTATGAAAATGCGTTTCAGCCATACGACAACGGCGAAATCACGCTAATACAGGCTTTTTCTGTTGCAGAGAAACCAGTGAGAGAGTTCATGTTGGCACAGACGCACCAAAGCTCTCTTGAACAAATGTTACGTATTGCCAATGAGCCTCTCGACCAAAACGTTGAGGATATTTCATTTGCCGTTGTCTTGCCTGCATTTGTCATTAGTGAACTGAAAACCGCCTTCCAAATTGGTTTTATGCTTTTCATCCCGTTTTTGGTCATCGACTTGGTTGTCGCCAGTGTCCTGATGGCAATGGGTATGATGATGCTATCACCTTTGATTGTCTCACTTCCCTTTAAGTTGGTGGTATTTGTACTCGTGGATGGTTGGGCAATGACAGTTGGCACCTTATCTGCCAGCTTCGGTTAACTAGGAGCAGTTATGACCCCAGAACTAACCGTAACGTTATTTTCCGATGCAGTATGGCTGATCATTTTGATGGTTGCCGTATTGGTTGTTCCAGGCTTAATTGTCGGTTTGTGTATCGCCGTATTTCAGGCTGCCACACAAATCAACGAGCAAACACTCAGCTTTTTGCCACGTTTGCTCGTTACCTTATTAATGGTGATTTTTGCAGGTCACTGGATGCTCCGTAAGATCATGGAACTGTTTGATTTCTTGTTCCACAACATACCAGGGATGATTGGCTAATGGCCATCACATTTGCAGAGCTCTCGGCGATACTCGGTCAACTCTGGTGGCCGTTTTTTCGTGTGGGAGCCGTATTTATTTCAATGCCTTTCTTTGGTGATGCAATTATTCCTGTTTGGGTTCGTACTTTACTGGCCCTCTCGATCGTTGTCATTACTGGACCGTTAATGCCACCCATGCCACAAGTCGAATTATTCTCTATGACTTCCCTGTTCCTTGCTTTTGAGCAAGCTATTTGGGGGGTAATGTTTGGGTTAATTTTGCACATGCTCTTTAACGTTTTCACCATGCTTGGTCAGGTGATTTCTCTGCAAATGGGCTTAGGTATGGCGATGATGAATGATCCTATTAACGGGCTTTCTGTCGCCATTTTGGGACGCATATTTCTGATTTTCTCAACCTTGTTGTTTCTTGCGCTAGAAGGACACTTACTCGTCATAGATATCGTGATTCAAAGCTTTGTTGTTTGGCCAGTCGGATCTGGTATCACATCGCTTTCTCTGCAAGGTGTTGTCAATATTTTCGGTTGGATGTTTGCCTCTTCACTAGCTTTGGCTTTGCCCGCTATTGTTTCCATGCTTCTAGCCAACATCAGTTTTGGTGTAATGAACCGAGCCGCACCATCACTTAATGTCTATGCGTTAGGTTTTCCTATGACGATGCTGCTGGGTCTATTCAGCGTATTAATCTCAGTTTCTGGTGTTCCTGGTCGCTACACGGCGCTCGTTCACGACACCATTAGACATTTGAGTAACTTTATGTTGGGGGGAGCATGAGCGATCAATCTTCTCAAGACAAAACTGAAAAAGCCTCACCGCAGAAGGTAAAGAAAGCCCGCCAGGAAGGACAAATTCCTCGCGCGAAAGAGTTTACTACTGCGGTGATATTTCTAGCGGTGGCGCTCTACTTTTACTCTCAGCTTAATAGTATTTGGGAAAGCATGTCGGGTATCTTTCGCTACAACATGATGCTGACGCGAGCCGACCTAGAAAATCCTAAACAACTTGTCGAGCAATTGGGACGAAGTTTAGCGGTCATCATCGACATGCTATTACCATTGTTTACCGTCATTATTATCGTGACCTGTGGTAGTAGCCTTGTGCTAGGCGGCTGGATGTTCCGTCCCGCGAACGTGATGCCAAAGCTGAGCAAAATTAATCCTTTGAGCGGGATAAAGCGCATTTTTTCGACCCGCTCAGTGGTTGAGCTCTTAAAGTCGACGTTCAAAGTAGCCGTCATCTTCGGCATCTTATATGGCTACTTAGACAACCACTTACAGCCATTACTTGGCATGCAAAATCTCCCACTCAGCCAAGGTTTTTCTCTAGTAATGTCAATTCTGTTTGAAGGCTTACTCTTAATGGGCTTCGCCTTGTTGTTATTTGGGGTTATCGACATTCCTTATCAGCGTTGGGAACACCTAAAAGAACTCCGCATGACGAAACAAGAATTGAAAGAGGAATTTAAAAATAATGAAGGTCGTCCGGAAGTAAAACAACGTATTCGTCAAATACAGCAACAGTTTGCGCGCCGTAAGATCGATAAAATGGTGCCGACGGCTGACGTGATCATCACAAACCCAACGCACTACGCAGTCGCACTGAAATACGAGCCTTCGCTCTCTGACGCGCCCTTTGTCGTCGCAAAAGGCGTAGACGAAACTGCTATGCACATTCAACGTATCGCCCGAGAAAACAAAGTGGAAATCATTAACTCCCCGCCACTTACCCGTTCGATTTATCACACGACGGCGATTGAACAAGCAATCCCAAGCCAACTGTACATCGCAGTGGCACATATTCTTACTTACGTTTTGCAATTGAAAGCCTTTCGTAAAGGTGAGGGAAAAGAGCCAATTCCTTTACCTCATTTTTCGATTCCAAAACATTTGCAGCACTGATTAACCCGCGTTTATCCAAGGACACGAAAGTATGCTTAACCGGTTAAAACAACTTCAAACATCAACCAAAGGCTACGTTGGCATTCCAATCGTCTTGCTAATGATATTAGCAATGGTGATTCTTCCTTTGCCTCCTCTGCTACTGGATGCGCTGTTTACCTTTAATATCGTCTTAGCAATCCTAGTATTGCTGGTCAGCACAACCGCAAAGCGACCATTAGATTTCTCTGTTTTTCCAACTATTTTGCTGGTCGCAACATTATTACGTCTCACATTGAACGTGGCTTCTACGCGAATTGTACTCCTAGAAGGACATAATGGTGGTGACGCAGCGGGTAAGGTCATTCAAGCATTCGGTGAAGTCGTCATTGGCGGTAACTACGTCGTTGGTATGGTGGTTTTCGTCATCTTGATGATCATCAACTTCGTCGTAATCACCAAAGGTGGTGAACGTATTTCTGAGGTTTCAGCCCGCTTTACGTTGGATGCTTTACCAGGCAAACAAATGGCAATTGATGCCGACTTAAACGCTGGCCTTATCGATCAGGAAACGGCTCGCTTACGCCGTAAAGAAGTCGCCAACGAAGCCGATTTTCATGGTTCGATGGATGGTGCATCAAAGTTTGTGCGTGGCGATGCCATCGCAGGTTTGTTGATTCTGTTTATCAATATCATTGGTGGTATCAGTATTGGTGTCTTCGAGCATGGACTCGCTGCGTCTGACGCCTTTAAAACTTATGCCCTACTCACAATCGGTGATGGTCTAGTTGCTCAAATTCCTTCACTACTATTGGCAACGGCTGCCGCGATTATCGTTACGCGAATTAATGATAGCGATAATGGCATGTCGGAAACCATGCAAAAGCAATTACTGGCAACTCCTGCAACGCTATTTACTGTCGCAGGTATTATGGCGGTAATCGGTATGGTACCGGGTATGCCACACCTAGCCTTTTTTGCGTTTGCTGGCGCATTAGCGTTCGCAGGGTGGCGTCAAATCAAGAAGCCAGTGCAAGACTCCCAGATTGAAGAGGTCGAAGCACTTTCACAAGCAATGCAAGACGATGATACACCGCTGACATGGGATGATATTCCTCACGTCCAAACATTATCACTTGCGCTTGGTTACCGACTCGTCCATCTAGTCAACAAAGAACAAGGGGCACCTTTATCACAACGAATTCGCGGTGTGCGTCGAAACCTTTCTGAACAAGTTGGCTTTTTATTACCTGAAGTTCGTATTCGTGACAACCTGAGCCTCAAGCCAAACCAATACACAATTTCTCTAAATGGCGAAGTCATTGAGCAAGGCTTTATTGAACCAGAGCGTTTAATGGCGATAGCGGTTGGCGAAACTTACGGTGAGGTAGATGGCATTTTGGGTAGCGATCCTGCTTATCAGTTGCCAGCTGTATGGATTGAGCATCAAGATAAAGCAAAAGCACTTAATATGGGTTACCAAGTTGTCGATGATGGCACTGTTATTGCCACTCATATTAGTAAAATCATGAAGACAAACCTTGCAGAATTGTTTACGCACGACGATGTGGAAGCAATAACCCAGCGTTTGACACAACAAGCCCCGAAACTAGCAGAAGCATTAGCAGCAGCACTTAATCCAGCGCAGCAGCTGAAAGTATATCGTCAGCTTTTATTGGACCAAGTGCCACTAAAAGATATTCGCACGATTGCCAACACAATGTTGGAATCCGCGGAAAATACAAAGGACCCGATCCTACTTGCATCTGATGTGCGCTGTGCACTAAAGCGTACGCTTGTTAACTTAATTGCAGGACAAAAGAACGAGTTAAATGTCTACGCACTGTCTGATGAGCTAGAACAAATGCTACTAACTTCACTGCAACAAGCACAATCTTCTGGTACGGTAACACTAGATAGCTTCCCAATTGAGCCAAACATTCTTGGTCAGTTCCAACAAAACTTGCCATTGATTAGACAACAGCTTAAACAACAGGGGCTACCTCCGATCCTTCTCGTTATGCCACAGCTGCGCCCTCTTCTAGCGCGTTACGCTCGCACATTTACACAAGGGCTGGCAGTATTGTCTTACAACGAAATCCCAGAAAACAAACAAATCAATGTGGTAGGAAACCTTGGTTAATCTTATTTCAACACATGCGATGTACGAACATTTGGTTGGTCTCGCAGTACAACACATCGTCACGGATGACGATCAATTAGTCTTTGATGCTTTAAAACACAATGATGTCCAACACGCATGCCAAGCAATTAGGGAAGCTCAATCAGGGGAAGTAGAATTCCAACACCTGACGTTGAGATTTGGTATGCGTGGAGAACAAAGTGTCTATCAATTCAAACTCTCTGAACAAATGCAGTACTGCCTGGATTTGTTCAGTCTTTACCTTGCACTAAGACAAACACAATTTCAGTTAGAAGCCTTTCATCACGACTTGATTAGTAATGTTGTCGTGCCGATTCGCGTGGATGCATTACTTTGGGAGCCTGGGGTTTATTTTCTCGAACAGACGATTCAATTCCACTCTTCTGCTTTTCAACATGTGATTCCTTCTCTTCAAGCTGATGAAACGTTATGTGATCGTGATAAAGTCGCCACACTCACCAAAAAGTTAAAAGAGAATGCATATTCACTTTGGTTTGAAGTCGCGACATCGCAAGTGAACTTCGAACGCGTCGCAGACTTTAGTCCCGATATGATCAAATTGTCAGTCACACTAGAGGATAAAGAAGAAAGACACGCTTTCCTACCTATTGCTAAGTTCTTAAGAAAGCATAAATATACTTGGGTTGCCGGACGTGTAGCGAGTCAAACGGAACTTAACCGCTATCGTTTATTGGGTGCCAGTTATTATTTTGGTTATTTCAGCGATATCCCAACCTCTCTCTCCTTTCAGTCTTTTGATGAGGAATAGTTGAAACTCAACCATTTATATTTAAAACAGCACGATTTATTCGTGCTGTTTTTTTATTTATAACGGATAACCACAAGATCATTGGGCAATAGTTTCTTTAACTTAACTAAAAAATTTAGGCTTATATGATGATTTTCCCGGTTTTCATGGAATACAAATCACTAAAAATCATCAATTTTTATCTTTTTTAGAAATTTTTTAATTTTCAAATTAATCATTAAAGCCGACCGACCGCCTCTAGTTAGTGACAAGGGAATATCCCGAGGCCTGAAAGATATAGTGACTAACTAAGGAGACTAAGATGGCTTTATCAATGCACACTAACTACGCTTCGCTTGTAACTCAAAACACAATGAACACAACAAGCGGACTTCTAAACACAGCAATGGAACGTCTAAGCACAGGCTACCGTGTGAACTCAGCTGCTGATGACGCTGCTGGTCTTCAAATTGCTAACCGTCTAGAAGCGCAAACACGCGGCATGTCAGTAGCAATGCGTAACGCACAAGACGGCATCTCTATGATGCAAACTGCTGAAGGTGCGATGGATGAAATGACAAACATCGTTTACCGTATGAACGACCTTGCTACACAATCGTTGAACGGTTCAAACAGTGCAACAGACCGTGCGTCTCTTAACAAAGAGTTCACACAGCTTACTGCAGAACTAAACAACATCGTAGACAACACTAAGTTCGGTGGTCAAAACCTTCTTAAAGGCGGCGGCTTCGGTGCAGGTGACGTAACATTCCAAATCGGTGCATCTTCTGCTGAAACATTGACTGTAAGCGCAAGCGCAGGTATCGGTGAAATCACTACTATCCTTGCTGATGCAGCAATTACAGATGGTATCGATGACGCGACTAAAGCAAAAGCAGCACTAGACAAAATCAGCGGCGCTGACGGTCTAGTAGAAAAAATTGGTAGCTCTCGTGCAGACTTCGGTGCGAACATCAACCGTCTTGAGCACACTATGGCTAACCTTGGTAACATGGTAGAAAACGTTACAGCATCTAAAGGTCGTATCATGGATACAGACTTTGCAGTAGAGTCTTCAAACATGACTAAGAACCAAATGTTGATGCAAGCAGGTACAACTGTTCTGTCTCAAACTAACCAGCTTCCAAGCATGGCAATGTCACTACTACGCTAATTACTTAGTTAATAGTGCGCTTAATTTAAATCGTCTTAATTATAAAGCCTTCCTATGGAAGGCTTTATTTTTATCTACGAATATAAATAGAGCTCGTATTATCTTTGTGAGATTCAGGCACTCTGAATCCGAACTTCAACATAATATTGAATAAAACCTTATTAAACAGTTCTAATTCTATCGTCTCTAATTTACTTCCTATTTTACTATCTCTAAGTTCAGGAAAATTGAACTTAGCTTCCTTTAAGATACTAGCTATCTCATCAGAATTGATGCTCTGTTTACTTAATAGTTTTTTGTTAATGAACTCTTCATATGCACGAGCACATTTCATCAATCGTAACGCAAATTCATTCATAACTGACATTCTTTGAAACGTAAAAAATTTAATTTTTAGTGAGAACACTTGCACATCGCACTATCAAAAATAATATCAGAACGCAATTAATGCACTCTGTAAGAATTATCTGAATCAAGCTGAAGTAAAGGCTGAATATAACGTCTAATTAAAACATCTCTCCTAATTAGAACCGTCAATACAATTAAATATTTTCTTTGTTTAGGTCGCCTTTTCTTATAAGGAAATTACTTTTTCCATGGAGGAAGGCGGAACAAACAAGGTGGAAACACCACTTCCTCCCAAGAAAACAAAATAGCTTTAAACCTTTGTTTTAATTGAATTTAATATACGGCACGCATCTTGCCAATGATAATTAAACTAAGGCGTAGCATTCAAAGTATTCAAGCCAATAAGAGATGAGAGGAGCACACCTCATGAGTTCTTTAGACCCAGTAAAAATGGCAACCCAATTCGCACAATTGGACACAAACCCATTCAAAAACCGTTACCAAGCGCAAGCTAATGTGTACCAGTCACAACTGTCAGCTTTTAATAAAGTTGAAAGCGCACTACGTGATTTTCGTACTGCAATGAAAGAGATGAATAACAGCACAAACAGCATCATCAAAAACAGTGCGACACTCTCTCAAGAAGGTAACTTTACTGCAAACGCGGATGCTAAAGCGCTAACGGGTAACTATCAGATTTTTGTAGAAAAAGTGGCAACGGCGCATCAAGTATCTACAGGAATGCCTGCAGACCTTGAGGCGACGACAGAAGTACCAACTACTGGATCTTTAGAATTCACCATCAACGGTGAAACAATGACTCTAGACTTGTCCTCCGTTGATGTTAATGGTGACGGCACTGCAACGATCAGCGATTTAGCCAGTGCGATTAACAATCACACGGACAACCCTGGCGTTAACGCCACTCTAGTTCGCTCGAATGGTCAAACACACTTTATGCTATCGAGCACTGAGACTGGTGTCGAAAATAAGATCAACGTATCTGCATCGGGTACTGGCCAAGCGTGGTTTGAAGACGCCTTCACCAACCTCAAGCAAATCAACGCTCCGCAAGATGCGGTTATGTGGCTAGGTGCAAAAGACTCAGGCCTGAAACTAACCAACGCAAGTAATACTTTTGAAGGTGTCATCGACGGTGTTGACATTACCGTATCTAAACCGCAAGCCGCGGGAGATTCTCCAATCGGTTTAAAAATTGGAGCTGATAGCGAAGGCACTAAAGAACAACTAGATAAGTTTGTGGAAACCTACAATGCCCTTGTTTCGACAATCGATCAGTACACCCAAATTGGCGGTGAAGATCAGAAACGCGGCGTGCTCGCTAGCGACTCGACATTGCGTTCTATTGAGAGTCAGTTAACGGGGTTAATCCGAGGTGAACACCATGGTATGCGCCTAAGCGAAATCGGCGTGAGCCTAGACCGCAACGGTAAAATGAAAGTTGATCAAGAAAAGTTCAAAGAAGCTCAACAAACAAACAGCGCAGGCTTAGAGGCGTTGTTTAATGGGGATGACGCTTTGCTAGATTCTCTTGACGCGATGGTAGAACCTTTCTTGAAGTTCTCATCAGGTACCTTCAGCACGCGTAAAGACGCAATACAGTCAAGCTTAGACCGAATCAAAGATAAACAAACCAATTTAGAGCGTAAGTACGAAATGTCGTACAACCGCTATCTCAAACAATTCACTCAAATGAATTCAATTATGACCCAAATGAACCAAACCATGTCCATGTTTAATGCTCAAAAATAAGACATTTGGTTCCAAATTTAGGAGAAATATTCATGCTTATGGATTCTGGTTACGATTCGTACCAACAAGTCGATCTCGACGCTCAAGCGGCAGCAGCAAATCCACACCAATTAGTCATCATGTTAATCGATGGCCTACTCGATGAAGTTGAACGTATTCGCGGCCACCTAGCCGCAAATCGTTTGGCTGAGAAAGGGAATGGAATCAACAAATGCATGAACATCTTGATTGGACTAACAAGTGCTTTAGATGATGAAAACGGCGGTGAAATTGCGGAAAACCTACGCCAGCTGTATGACTTCTGCCAAGTCGAACTTTATTACGCTAGCGTGCAAAACGATGCAAATCGCTTGGTTAACGTTGAGCGTGTAATGGGTAACATTCGTGAAGGTTGGATGAATTTTGGACAACAAGCATAAAGTATCGCCAGAGCGATTCCGTCATTTATCTCAGCTCATCCAGTTCGCCGCAAAAACGGCCGATTGGCATGCGCTCAAGCGGTACGACTTGCAGTTGCGAGAGCTTTTGATCAGTCACAAGCCTTTTTTGAAAGATCCTAAGCTTGCCCCTGAAATCCAGCGAGCGAAAACAGTGCACGCTAATGCTTTCGCAGTATTAGAGAAGTCGACCAACGAGTTGAAAAAAGAGATGAACATGGTCAATGACCATCAAGAACGCGCTATGGCCTATCAATTAGCAATGACCATGGAGCTAACTCAATGATCATACCTTCTTCAACTCAGCACTCGGGTAATTCGCCAGCTAACAATGAGGGTCACATCAAGCAAGCGAACTCGGTACACGGCTTTTCTCATGGTTTTAAATCAGGGAACAAGCAGAATGGTGAGCAAAACTTTAACTCTGCGTCAGCGGTACCGAGTTTTCACCTTACGGCCTCTACTTTGAACAGCGCAAACAAAGTACAAAGTCATGGTTTTGATACTGATGACCGCTCAGCTTCAGATCCGGATGCCAGCTTGACCAGTACACCAGGGTTAACAGAATCGACTGATCTTGCAGCGCAAGCTCAAGCTTTAACCCAGGGTATGATTACCATGGCAGAGAAGCAGGCTGAGAAACTAGGAAAAGCGTCATCTTTAATGACTGCGAGCGAAGTTAAGTCTGTTACTCAAGATTCGTCTAACGCTATGTTAAACACATCATCAAAACAAGATGTGAAGCAAAGTCTGCCGACTTCATCGAGTTCGCGTTTGCCTATCTCCGGTGCTGAGTTTCAAACTCTTTTGAATCAACCTGTTCAAGGCCAACCAACCGCATCTCTACTTCAAGCACAAGCTCCTACAACACAACCTGCACATTCACCGGTTGCGACGAGTCATGTTCAAGCTCAAGGCTCTGAGTGGGCAGCGGTGCGTGTTGATACCACTGCCGGAAAGTGGGGGGAGCAAATGATGCAAGTTTTACATGATCGCGTGACGCTCCAAGCTCAACAAAATGTACAAGAAGCAAAAATCCGCCTAGACCCACCAGACTTGGGGAAACTGGATTTACTTGTACGTGTTGAAGGTGACCGATTGAGTGTCCACATCAACGCCAATACCGCAGCAACACGAGAAGCTTTAATGCAAGTTTCGGAACGATTGCGTACTGAGTTACAAGAGCAAAACTTCGTTCATGTCGATGTCAATGTTGGCTCTGATCAAAACCAAGGTCGAAATGACCCACATGCAAACGAAGAAGACGCCAATATTTTCGCCGCACGAGAATCTGGTGCATTCCAAACCACGACAACAACTAACTATTCAGAACACTGGCTAAGCACTCAAGCTTAGTGAATCTTCGAGGAAAAAGGTTATGACCAAACAACAAATGATCGCCCTGTTTATCGCCATGATCATCACCAGTGCCCTCGTTTCGGCCGTCACAATTATGGGCGGAATCTGGTACTTAAACAAACACGCTCAAGAGTCACCTGACTCTGGTTCACTGATCGAAGACTCTCCACTGTCTTTTTTGGTCACAGAACAACCGACAAACAAAGGTCCTAGCTTCCATCCTTTGGACAAAGTCGTTTTGACCGTTAAAGGCAAGAAACAGACTCACTTTGTGATGCTAGAACTGGCAATTGAGACACGCCGCCCAGAGCGTATCAAAGAGATCGATGAATACATGCCTATGGTACAAAACTCTCTATTAAAACTGTTTAGCGACAAAACGTTTGATCAGTTACAGCAAGCGGGTGCCATCGATATTCTGCAAGACGAAGTGAAGCAAACGCTTCTACTCGCTTTTGCTAAAACAGACATCGTCCGAGAAATCGACGATGTTTTGTTGACTAAATATGTTGTGCAATAACGGAGCACAACCATGTTAGACATGAATGTACAAGACACTTACACCACAGAAGAGGAAGTGACAACACCGTCACGACCAATTGATGAAAACGCATTGCTACAACGTCATCAGGTCATGGTAAAACGCGTAGTTAACCAGCTGCGCGTTCATGCCACTTCTCACTGTAGTATTGAAGATATGCAGCAGATAGGCCTTATCGCTCTAGTCGAGGCTGGACGCCGATATGGCGATGTTGACGATCCTCACTTTCCTGCTTTCGCCGTTTGTCGAGTTCGGGGAGCTATTTTAGACGAATTACGCCGACTAGATTGGCGTTCACGTAAGACTCGTCAACAAGCCCACGAGCTCAACGACGTGACTCGAGATCTCACTCGAACGTTAGGTCGAATGCCAACGGATGCCGAAATCATCCAGGCTTTAGGGACGAATGAGCAAGATTATTACAACCGCCAAAATGCCGCTCTCGCAGGCGAGATGCAAAGCCTTGACCAACTGATGGAGAGCAGCGGTGATAGCTACATTGGCGGGCAATACGATGGCATGGAACATGAACATATTCGTCGTAGTTTAGACAGTGCTTTGGGTAAATTACCTAAGCGCGATCAACTGCTCCTGACTCTGTTCTATCAACATGAACTCAACTTACACGAAATAGCTCTGGTATTGGATCTGACACCACCTCGTATATGTCAGCTTCACAAACAAGCGCTGAAACAACTCAACCAATTAATGTCCTCTTAGGAGTCACAAGATGCAAAAGTTTTTTGGAGTGCTCACTATCCTGGTGTGCGTCTTCGGTGGATATATGTGGGCCGGTGGTAGCTTAGGTGCTATCTGGCAGCCAGCCGAATTCCTTATCATTATTGGCGCCGCTGCTGGTTCTTTGATCATCGGTAATCCGCCTCATGTACTGAAAGAAATGCGTCGCCAAGTGCCAGCGACCATTAAAGGTCCAACAGAAGAGCATGAGTACTACATGGAATTAATGGCACTACTCAACAACTTGCTAGAGACAGCGAGAAACCGCGGATACAAGTTTCTGGATTCTCATATTGAGGCTCCGGAGCAAAGCTCTATGTTCCTCGCTTACCCGACGATCGCAGAAGATCATCGCCTAATTTCTTTCATTACTGACAATTTACGTTTAATGGCAATGGGACAGATGTCGCCTCATGAATTAGAGGGACTGCTAGAGCAAGAAATCGAAGCAATACAGAACGAAATGCTTTTACCTTCACGCTCACTACAGCGTACAGCTGAAGCACTACCTGGCTTCGGTATTCTTGCAGCAGTTGGTGGCATCATTATCACCATGCAAGCTATTGATGGCTCAATCGCTATGATTGGTTATCACGTTGCGGCAGCTCTCGTTGGTACATTCATTGGTATTTTCGGTTGTTACTGTGGCTTAGATCCACTAAGTAACGCCATGGCTCAGCGAGTAAAACGTAATATGACTGCTTTTGAGTGCGTTCGTGCAACCTTGGTTGCCTACGTAGCGAAAAAGCCGACATTGCTCGCCATTGACGCTGGTCGTAAACATATTCAGCTAGACATCAAACCAACATTCAACCAAATGGAGAAGTGGTTAGCTGAACAGGAGGGATAATGCAAAAACAAGAGCATGTAGTGTTCAAACGTGCCAAAGTATACAGCCATGATGAGTCGTCTCATGGCGGCGCGTGGAAAGTCGCGTTTGCTGACTTCATGATCGCCCTAATGGCGCTGTTTCTTGTACTTTGGGTTATGCAGGTGGTAGACAAAGAAGAGCGTAAAGCGATTGTTGCCCACTTGCATAGTTCAAGCGTATTCGACAAGAGTTACGGCAACCCATTTGATACGTCACAAAGTATTTCTCCTATCGACTTGGCACAGGACTCTTCTGTGCCAAGTAAACACAACTCCAACCATGTAGTAAGCTCTTACTTTAAAGGTGATGGGGATGGACCAGAAATTGATTCTTTGATTCCTGGTAACTTCGATACTCAAGAGCAACTTGCCGCACTAGCAAAAGTAATTGAGCAAATGACTGCCCAAATTAATGCGCAGGGAAATGTAAACGTCACGGTGACACCACAAGGTTTGCGTATCGTCCTTCAAGATGATTACAAACAGCATATGTTCAGCCGTGGTGGTGCAGAACTTACTCCTTTTTTTGAAGATTTACTGCTCGCACTAGCACCTGTATTTCATCGTGTTAACAACCCTCTGATCATCAGCGGACACACAGATGCAATTCCATTTAAAAAGCGTTTTGGTCGTCAATCTAACTGGGCGTTATCAGCCTCTCGAGCAGACGTAGCAAGAAATACGTTAGTTGAAGGCGGTATGCCGGACGATAGAGTAATGCAGGTAACGGGTATGTCAGATAGAGCGCTGCTTAATCCTGATGAGCCAGATTCTAGCGAAAACCGTCGTATTGAGCTGTTTGTTTTAACGACTCCTGCCGCTAAAGTGCTTGAAACCCTTTTTGGCAACCACCAAGAAAGTGAACTGCAAAAAGCGAAAGATAAGGCTGAATTTAACCAACCAGTCATTCGTCAAGAAGTCATCAATTACTCCGGCGATACCGCCACCAGCGAAGTAAAAATTCAAGAATTATAATCTTAAAAGGTCACCACTCTGATGGTGACCTCTCTAACCAAAGCCTCTGTTACTGTGACTTTTTAGTTGAGTTCTATATGCACATAACATCATCCGAAAAAAGAAAAAGCGACTTACTGAAGAAAGCCTTTTTATGGCTCATTGTCTTCGATTACCTTTTATTGGCGTTTTTCTTAACTCAGCTATCAAGTATGACACTAAACAGCGGAACCATGATCAGCTTGTTACTTGTTGTTTATAACGTCTTACTTGTTTCGCTATGTTTTCAACGAACCAACAAGCAGGACTCTTACATTATCTACCCTGTTTTGTCCGCAACGTTATTAGCATTTGTCTGCTTTCTTTACTTCTTTTTTTTAATTTAGCTCCCCGACTCGACCATTGATTTTATTTTTACTGCTTTTTCGAAGTGGTCGAGCTGATGAGTCTGAATCCACCACGTAGCCGCTTCCATCAACAGCTCTGGGTCGTCATTTTTATTAGCGAAAAACGCATAAAATGAGAGACCAACCAATTCACCTTTACTCGCGATCTTTTTGTCACAGACCTCTATAATTTTGTCTCTCAGCGAAGCTCTCATTTCTAACCCCTTAACCTAGTACATACTCACTAACCATACGGTTGAAAGAAATCAAATCAAACGAGCCTTTAATTTCAAAACGCACTCTTCCCACCTCACTCATGAAGAACTCGATTTCACAATCCAAATCAAAAGTACCAGAGGTCTCGATAGAAAATGCATTGATCTTACTGTAAGGCAAAGAAGTGTAATCCACTTTTGAGCCGGTAATCCCTTGCACATTTGCCGCTATCACTCGCTTGTTCGTAAACACCACTTGGTCACGAACTGTTTTAAAAGCAGCGAAAATAGTCTCACCATCAATCAAGAACTTAAGGAAGTCTTCTCTGGCATTAGAAACGTCAATCGGCTTAAGCTTAAATACAGAGGAATTGTCGAAATCAATCATAATTAATCCTTTGAGTGGGCGTTAGAACGAATTATCAACGTATCAGATAGCACCACTTTTGCCTACTCGCAACGCACGTTTCTGCTTGATTCGCCCAACAACGAAGCGTCACTCACTTCCACCCTTGCATCCATTGCTCAGAGTCTTTTAGGTCTTGCCAGTTCATCTCTCGGTCGCGTTTACTCATGACTGCCTCGATGACACATCTCACAACGTTACCATCTTCATCTAGTTCCATTTCTGTCACGACAAAATGCTTCTCTTTGTTTTTAGGTGAAATTGCCGTCCATTTACTGTGCAATAGTTTCTTAGGGTGGATTCTGTTCATCGCATTGTACCAATTTAACTACCATGTTGATGTATACGACTGAATACCAAGAGAGAATCAGATTTTGTTTTTGCAAACCGACAAAAGATAAAACCGCAAAAGAGATCACTCCCTTTCGCGGCTCTAACTACAATCCGACTAGGTCTTCTGACCATTCAGTCGAGGGTTTAGGTACTGATTTTGTAGCAACTGTAACCCTTTACCGACCAGAACAATCACTACCGCGCCAATCAGGACAGGCGTGAAGAGAAAACTCCATCCCTGCCCAGACGCCATGATCAAAATTGGATTTGCACCCGCAGGTGGATGAGTGGTCTTCGTAATCAGCATCGCAGAAACACCTAGCCCCGTCGCAATCGCGAGCGTGACCGGCGTGACGTCAACATACTGGCTAAACGCAATACCGATAGATGCCGTAATGAAGTGACCAATGATAACGTTTTTTGGTTGAGCGAGAGGGCTGCTAGGCACCCCAAACACCAACACCGCCGTAGCACCAAATGGCGCCATGAGAAGTACTACCTCAGTAAGAGATACCTCGGCGTAGGACAATACGCCAATAGCCAACGTAGCGCCAAGCCCGGCAACCAACGATAAAATTAAATTATTCATAAATACCTCAAAAGTAGACCGAATTGTCTACAAAATAAAATAGACAAATCTGTCTACCTTTGTCAATATGTATTTATGGAACTTTTTGAGGACGTAGTTATGAACAAAAAGAAACAGTTATTGATCGACACAGCTTTGTCACTGTTTTATAAACAAGGCATCAACTCTATTGGCATCAATGAAGTCCTCAATGTTTCCGGCGTGGCTAAACGCACGCTATATAACCATTTTGAGAGCAAAGAAGCGCTTATCATCGCCGCATTAGAACAACGCCACCAAGTATTTATGGAATGGTTGGAGGAAAAGCTTTCTTCAGCACAAACGTGCGCGGAGGTGATCGATCAGTTATTTACAGCACTCAACGGCTGGTTTCATGGCTCTGAAGAAAAGTTGGGCGAGTTTCGCGGTTGCTTTTTCATCAATACGTCCGCGGAATTCAGTGACGACAGTGGCGAGATCGCAACGTATTGCCGCTACCATAAACAGCAAGTCAGAGAGCTAATTCAACGCTATCTCAAATCAGAAAACGCTTCATTACTCGATGCCATTTGCATCATGAAAGAGGGCGCGATCACTACCGCTTACATGACGAAAGAGTACGACAACGTCACGAAGAAATGCGTGACCATTTTGCACAAGCTTTAATGCGTTCAGGTATAGTCATTTGCGGATTAAGTATTCAAACCAAAGGCACCAATCGGTGCCTTTTGTTTTAGTTAATCAGTGTACTTACAGCTCGTGCTCAGTACGTGCGATGATGTCGTCTTGCGCATCTGGTGATAGCGCGGTGAAAAACGCTGAGTAGCCTGCAACTCGTACAACAAGATCACGATATTGCTCTGGGTTCTTCTTCGCAGCTAGCAAGGTCTCACGAGAAACGATGTTGTACTGAACATGCCAGCCTTTGTGGTGGTTGAAGAAGGTACGAATCAACATAGAAAGCTTGAGCTTATCCCCTTCAGACTCAACCGCTGCCGGACTTAATTTCTGGTTAAGCAGCACGCCACCAAGAATCTTATTCGCTTGGATCTTACCGACCGAGTTGTACACTGCCGTTGGACCTAAACGGTCTGAGCCAGACGATGGGCTTGCACCTTCTGCCAATGGCGTTTTCGCTTTACGACCGTCCGGCGTTGCCATGGTTGAGGCTCCGAATGGGACGTTTGCCGAAATACTTGATGTACCAGCGTAGTAACCGCCGCCAATTGGACCTCGACCATGACGCGTATTAACAAACTGCTCTAGCTCATCAATGTACACTTGGTACGCATCTGACAGTAGTTGGTCTACTGCGTCATCATCGTTACCGTATTTTGGTGCAAAGTTGATAAGACGTTGGCGAAGCTGCTCGTTCTCCATTCCGTCGAAATCTTCAGCCAATGCTTTTGCTAGCTGTTGTTGTGAGATAAGAGGCTGAGTAATCTGCGCGTCATCGAAAACAAGGTGCTTGATGGCTGCTAGGCTGTTACCCAAGTTCGCGATACCGACTTGCAAGCCAGATACCCAATCGTATTTCGCGCCACCTTCTTTCACAGTTTTACCGCGAGCCAAACAGTCATCCACCAGCGTTGAACAGAAGATGTCTTGTGCCTGCTGTTCAAGCACACTGTCGACTACCGTATCAATCTCAATCGATTTACGGGTGTAGTAGCGGATTTGCTCTGCCCAAGAAGCCGTCACTTGCTCAAAGTTCTCAAAGTTACCTTTTGCTAATGACTTATCGTGCGGCAAGAAGGCTTTACCCGTTGTTGCATCCACACCTTCGTTCAATGAAGCGAGCAGGATACGAGCGAAGTTAATGAAGCTCATGCCCGTACAACGGTAACCCCATTTGCCGGGAACCGCAGTCTCGATACAGCCGATAGAGGCGTAGTTGTAAGCGTCTTCTTTCTCTACGCCAAGCTTGATGAATTCAGGGATGACAATCTCATCGTTGTTGAACGCAGGCATACCGAAGCCGCATTTAATCACTTCGATACAACCCATCAGGAATTCTTGGTTCAAACCTTCATGGTAACGCACACTCAAGTTAGGTTGCGTCGAACGTAACTGACCACAAGATTCTAGAATCGCCCAAGAAAGGGGATTCACTGCGTCTTCAGGCTCACCCTTTTCATTCAACTTCTGACCACCGATACACACGTTTTGATACAGCGGAGAACCTGCCGATGCTTTCGAGTGCGCACCAGAGCGGATCTTGTTTACTTCAAGCAGCTTCAACCAACAGCTTTGTAAAAGCTCTAATGCAAAGTCTTTCTCAATTGTGCCGTTTTCGATATCACGAACATAAAACTCGTTGAGGAACTGGTCCATACGACCGAAAGAAACCGAGTGACCGTTCGATTCGATTTGTAGCATCAATTGAACAAAGTAGCTCAATTGCAGTGCTTGCCAGAAGTTTTCTGGTGCGTGACTTGCTACATGACGACAGTTTGCCGCAATGCTTTCTAACTCAGCTTTGCGCAGCGGGCGCGTCTCTTCAAGCGCCATTTTTGCCGCCAATTCAGCGTAGCTCACCATGTGATCTTGAATCGCAAGCAGCACGATTTCGACTGATTTATAGAACTGCTCTTTCTTCAAGCCTTCAAAGGTCGAAACATCATTGTTAGCACGGTGCTGACGAACATCCTCTAACAAACCGTTCATGCCTAGTTTAAGAATTTTCTCGTTATCCACCGCAAGGTGCGCATCACCAGAAGTCATGTTGCCTTCAGCTTTAATGATGGTGCTGGCTAAGATCTCTTGCTGCTCATCAGTAAACAAACCATAACAACGGTCTTGAACGGTTTTACCGCGCCAATATGGTGTGATGCTGTGGATGCTTTGCTTATCTTCTTCAGTGACCGCAAAACCTGCACCAGGACGGTCGGCTAGCTCATCAATTTCCGCTTCAATCCAACGCACTGTGTATTCTGGGAAAATAGGCGCAGCGCGTACTTTGCTCGCTTGGTTACCGACGATTAGCTCATCGTGTTTAATCCAAATAGTACGAGTGCGTAAGTGCTCTTGCAGTGCTAGCGCACGTTGAACAATCACAGGTTTGTCTTCGTTTGCTTGATAAGCACGAGTGTATGCCTCTGCGCGCTCGGTACAGACAGGTGGCGTTACGATATTTACCAGTGCCGATTTGTGCGCTTTGATACGCTCAGGAAGGTAATTCAGGTCCATAGTTAACCTCTTACAATCACGTTAAGTTGGGTGTTTTCGCTTGCGTATTGCATGGCGCTTTCTAGCAGTTCTGGTTTGTTTAATGGCTTGTCAGAACACTCGTAAGGCATATCGAGCAAACGGTATTTATTGATGCCGAGCGTGTGGTACGGCAGCAAGTGAAGTTCTTGGCAGCTTTCTAGTGAAGCCGCAAAATCGATGATGTCTTTCAACTCTTCGATGGTGTCATTGAACCCCGGCACAACGGGAACGCGAATCACAATGCGTTTCGCGATAGGTGCCAGTTTTCGGAAATTGTCTTTGATGCGTTTTAGTGAACCTTTCGCCCAGCTAAGAAACTTTTCTTCGTCGGTATGCTTTAAATCCGCCAACCAGCAATCAATATGCGGCGCGGCTTTTTCGACGTTCTTCCACGGCACATGCATGCACGATTCAATAGCCGTAGAGACTTGGTTGTCATGCAGACGCTGCGCGAGTTCTGCCACCAAATCGGCTTGCATGAGTGGCTCACCACCGGAGAAGGTCACACCACCTTGGCTTTGGTCGTAGAAAGGTTTGTCTTTCATCAAGGTGTCGAACAACATGTCTGATTTCGCTTCTTCACCGCAGACGGTCAGTGCTTGCGTAGGACAGACGTTTCGCAGCGCGATCAGTTGGTCTTCTTTGATGGCTTTGCGATTGATGATGATCTGGTTGTCGATGCGTTGAATACCATCGCTCACCGTTTCACTACCCGCAGTAGATTGAGTTGTAGCTTGATAAGCAGAAACGCACAGCTGGCAATCTTCCATGCAGCTTCGCTGATCAAACAACAGTGAATGCTTTTCGCTGCGACTTTCTGGGTTTTGACACCAAGGGCAAGACAAGCTGCATCCTTTAAGAAAAAGAATGGAACGAATGCCATCGCCATCATGGGTAGAGAATCGTTGAATATTGAAATACATCTCTGCTTGCCTCTTGGTCTGTGCTACCGCTGTGTACCTAATTCGTTTCTTTCTTACTGGTTAAGTCTTATGAGCGGTTTTTCTTTGTTCGAACTGAAAGCTTCATTTGAGCGTTTACAAGTTTCACTCAGCTTTCATTTAATGAAATTATTATAGTTTCAAATGAAATCTCAATTGATCAAAATCAAGATCTCGTTCGATTGTCAGATCTATAGTGATCCCATCATCAAAACGAAGATTTTGTTTAAGGTAGAAACCATGATCGAACTTTATTTAGATACTGCTGATGTGGCAGAAGTAAAACGCTTTAACCAATGCCTACCGCTAAAAGGCGTGACGACAAACCCAAGCATTTTGGCGAAGTCAAAACAGGGACTGAATGAAACCCTAGCAGGCATGCAAGAAGCACTTGGCGGGACACCTCGCTTTCACGCTCAAGTAGTGAGTTCAACCGTCGAAGGCATGGTGGCAGAAGCACGCCAATTGAATGAATTGCCTTACGACATGGTGGTAAAAGTGCCAGCAACAGAAACAGGCTTAGCTGCAATTAAGCTAATGAAAAAAGAGGGAATTCAGGTTCTTGCTACCGCTATCTATTCAGCTCAACAAGGTTTCCTTGCAGCACTGTGCGGTGCAGACTACCTAGCACCTTACGTAAACCGCATTGATACGATGAACGGCAACGGTGTTGAAGTGGTCGCGGATCTTCAATTGTTGCTCGATCAAAACCAACTACCAGCGAAGATTTTGGCAGCCAGTTTCAAGAATACTCAACAAGCGATGGAGGTGATGAAACTGGGCATCGAAGCGATTACTCTACCAACTGATGTGGCGGCACAAATGTTCGCTCACCCAGCAGTAAAACCGGCGGTTGAACAGTTCGATAAAGACTGGAAAGAGACGTTCGGCGAGAAACTTTCATTTGAAAGCTAATTAAAAGTAGCAGCGAGATGTCTTAGTTAGGGTCTATTGAACTTTCACGGTTAAATTTTGTTCGAGATAAAAGCGTTTTAATCGCGGCGAGAGGTTTGCCGCCTAGTCATTCTAAGCAATTACCTCTCAACAAAGAGTAAAACGCTTTTAGCCGAACCCTTCGGGCAGCGTTTGTGGTTCATTTATACTTCATTACCGGCTTATCAGTTACACCAACTACATTTCAAATGTCTCTGCCTCATATAAATACCCACAAATAGCTGCAAAAATCAGCTTGAAAGCTCAATAGACCCTATTAATAAAGGGAATCTTAACTCACCCTGTGCGCCGGTGAGTTTAAGATTCCCTTTTGTATTTCATATAAACAGGTGAGGTTTACAGCAGTTCTCTATTGGTCAGTGACCAAAGGTACACGCGCTTGAGTAAACTGATTTTGATCCTTTTACGAATACCTCGTTTGGAATGTCGGAATCGGTTTGGTAGCGCAATGGCTTTCATCTCGGTTTTCATTTCTTTTCCATCCACCAACACAGTAGACCTCCGATGCAGTAAGCCAGCAGATCTTTCCAATCAAATGTAGCGCCCAAAATTACAGCCAGAGGCGATGAAGATTCGATACCAAGCCAAGCTGCAACCTGAAGCAATTGCCCCAACTCGACAGCAAACGCAATCAACACCACCAATGAAACCAGCCAGTTAACGGGCATAGAGAACATACTTGCAAGAAAGTAGTAGAGCCAAACCACAACGAGAACATCACCAACTGTCGGACGAATAAAGCTGTCTCGAACATAGAGCGCAATAACGACCAATGCGATAAAACACACCAAGCTTTTCAGTCCATTTTTTACCGAAAATCGCAGGTGGATAGCGCACGTTTCTTCCACCATATTGCTTGGTTGACCAGTAAGAGTGACTCGTTTAAACATCTTCATGATTCGCCTTTGCACTTTCTTCTGCTTTCTTATTTCGTGCGTACCAGTCGATGTTGCGTGTAATAACCATAGTGAAGCTCAGAATCGCGAAACACAGTAATGTACCCATGACCAATGCGTAGCTTTCTGCTTGTAGCAAGCCAAACAGTAATCCGTAGAGAGTAAGTAAACACGCTCCGAATATCGCGCCGTGTTTGGTGTTGCTCAACATACCGCTCACATACACACTTAAAAGCCCCGTCGATGCGACTGCTGACACCACATACGCCCAGTTAAAGCCGAGGTGTTCACTCATCGAAATCAGCAATAGATAGAAAAGCGCTAAAGCCAGACCAATAAAACCGTATTGTACTGGGTGAACCGGACGCGCTTGGAACAGCTCCAGCAAGAAGAAACTCGCAAACACTAATGTGATAACCAACAGTGAATAGTTCACAGCTCGGTGGGATTTCAAATAGTGGTCCACGGGATCAATCAAATCTACGCCCATTTGTCGCTGTTCAAGCTCGTGACAAGCGTGATTCGATGACAAACAGCTTTGGAACAGCTGCGCGATATTGGTTGAGAAGTTGTTGCTCGCCCATTGTGCGTTAAATCCATCTTCAGATACCTCTGACGACACCGGTAAGTAATCACCGATAAAGCTTGGATGTGCCCAAGTTGAAGAGAGTTCAACCGTTGTTTGACTGCCGATTGGTGTGACTTGAAGCTGCCCCATCCCTTGCAGCAAGAAGTTAAGATCGAACGCCAAAGGTTGTTCTGCGTTTAGGTCTGCGAGTGTCAGATCACTGTGGAAGCCTTGTGGTAACTGATCTAACCCCGTTCCCGGTGCGACTTCGATATCAGAACTCGCCATGGTCATGTCATCCAAACGAATCAATCCGCGGCTGTCTTCAATACCAACCACTAGGCTCATGTTTTCAATATCAAGCCCCTGCAATGCCGTGAGATCGTCTGCATCGAAAGTGCCTTTCAGTGCCACTTGTGCTTTGTATAAACGCGCACGGTAAATGCCTCGGTACTTTTCAAAACTGTCCAGATTCGCGCTCATATCAAAAGTGCTAGGTAAAAGAAATTTACGACGCTCTTTAATCTGTACTTTGTCATCTCGGTAACTGGTTTCGGTGTAGTTAACCATGATGAATGGACCAATGATGCGCTGCTCGCCGCTGCTGCTGCGTGCGATGTCGTTTCTGACTTCATCTTGGCGATATGAGCGCTCTGAGATCAACCCTGTGACCATTGAGAGCGGGATTTGCAGTAAGACAAACAAAAACAGCACGAAGGCGAACTTCATGCCGAGTTGGTTAGTGAGGATCTTTTTCATGTTTCATTCTCCATTTGCTGATGGGAGTAATCTAAATCAGCAATTTGGAGAACAAATGGAGCTAATGTGGAGTTTCTATGGAGTTGGTAAAATCAGGGTCACTTTCACGCCAGAATCGACGTTTTCTACTTGCAACTGACCTTTGTGCAGCTTGATAACCTGCTCAACAAAATTCAGCCCGAGCCCAGTGCTTTTAACACCATTTTCCCGAGCGAGGGAGTAGAAGCGCTCGGTTAAACGAGGCATTGCATAGTCGGGAATGTGAGGACCTGAATTGAAAATCGACAAGCACACTTTCTCTTTCGCGACCTCAGCTTTCCATTCAATGCATCCCTCCGAATCAACAAAATCCAGCGCATTGTCCATCAAGTTAAAAACGGCTTGTTTCAGCAAGAAGGCATCACCAAACACGGAGAGATGGTCATCAATTTGGATTTTGGCAGTGACCGACTTAGCACTCAAACGCGCATCCGCCGATTCAACCACTTCATTGACCATTTGTTTTAGAGAGATAGCTTCGACTTGTTCTAGTTCAGGGCGCTTTTCAAGACGAGCAAGTTCTAGCAACTTATCAATCAATGACTGCATGCGGTCGCTCTCTCGCTCAATGTTGCCAGCAAAGCGCGTGACCTTTTCTTCAGGCAACGGCATTTGCAATATTTCACTCGCGCCTTTAATTGCTGATAACGGGCTTTTCAGCTCATGAGTCAGCGTCTGTACGTACTCTTCCACATACTGTTTGCCATCGAGCTGGTTGCGCATTTTCTCTAATGCGTCGCTTAGCGTGCCGTACTCATAAAAGATACGAAATGTCGGCTTAGAGACCTTTTCACCCTCACCCATTTTGGTCGCGTAGTCTTCTAGCTTGTTCAGTGCCGAGTGAATTCGCCAAGCAAACAATGCTCCTGCCAATAGCACTAAACCACTCATCCACACCATCCAAAACAGCACATTGCGTTTAGAAAGATCGATGAAGGGTTGTACTGAGCGATTAGGTTTTGCCACCGTCACGCTGCCAATAATTTCACCTTTGTGGTAAATGGGCGCAGCCACGTGCATAACGGTTGAGAGCGGATCTTTCGGGTCTTCGATGGTACTGCGCGCACCGTATTGACCACGCAACGTGAGATAAACATCGTTCCATTGCGAGTAGTCTTTGCCTACGTCTTGCTGCCAAGAATCCGCAATAACAATCCCTTGTTTATCGGTGATGTAAATTCGATGGTTAATCGCTTTTTTGCCGATTTCCCAAATGCGCGCTTGAGGCTCTCGCTGTCCATAAGCCGTTAATAGTTTGGAGAAGCGATTCTCAGACAACTTGTCATTCGCGACGTCTTCTTCCGCCAATACCGCAAGCAAGTTCGCCATATCCACCAGCGTCTCTTCGGTGGTTTGGCGCACGGTTGGCTTAAGTTCTTGGACAACCGTTTTGCTCACCATGTAAGCCGTCATCCCGACTAAGATGAAGTAGAGAAAAAACAGTCTGAGTCCAAGTGGGATCTTCGGCCAGCGATTCATCATTCACCTTTAATGCAGTAAAAGTAACCAAAGCCACGTTTGGTACAGATGCGTTCAGACATCTCAAACGGCTTCAACTTATGGCGAATGGCTTTGATGTGGGTATCAATATTGCGCTCGTACGCAGCTTCCGGCGCCATGTCAGCAGCGACCATAAGTTGCTCTCGACTCAATACATTGGAAGAGACAGAAATCAGTTTATCGAGGATCTTGAACTCCACCGCGGTCAGCCCAAGCATTTGCCCGCCAACACCGTAGTCGAAGTTCTGCGCAACTAAATCATGGTTCAAATGAGGTTGTTCTGGAACAGCCACAGGCTCTGGTTTGTGCTCCATCATTGGCGCTTTAGCTTTGATTCTAAGTTTAATGCGAGCCAACATTTCACGCGGACTAAATGGCTTAGTCACGTAATCATCCGCGCCAATCTCCAAGCCCACGACGCGGTCAATTTCATCGCTTCTTGCGGTGAGAAAGATAATGGGAATATCAGAAAACTCACGGATGGTTTTGCACAATTCAAAACCATTACCATCCGGTAAGCCTACGTCTAAGACAAGTAACGCTGCGGAGTTGTGCTGCAAAAAGGCCAAGCCCTCTCCTGCCGTTGCAAACCACTCTGCGTGGTAGCCATCCATCTCTAATACATGAATCAGGTTCTCTGCGATAGCAGATTCATCCTCGATAATAAGGACGGTGGGTTGTTCGCTCAATGTCTTAGCCTCATTGACGGTGTTTATCTTTATGTTGGTATTATCACTTAATTTGGGGCCAAGGCTAGTGGATTGATGCAGCAAAGGCGCAGTTCGTGGATAATACTAATCAAACACACTTCTATTCAGCATAATAAATTTATCACTTAGATTAATGAGTCACCACAATTGTGAATACAATGATTTCAACCATTGATATGAACAGTGTTCATTTTAAACTCAAGTTATCAATTCGATTTTATTTAAAGGACAGTCACTGATGAAAAGAGCGCTAATCCCCCTGGCTTTACTGACTTTGCTCTCAGGTTGCGCCAGCATGTCTCCGGATGAGTGCAAAACGGCAAACTGGTACAACGTAGGTTATCAAGATGGCCGAGACGGCAACGATCCAAACATTATCAATAGCTATACCGAAGACTGTGGTGAAGCGGGTGTGACACCCGACCGAGCGAAATGGAAAGAAGGCTTTGATAAAGGCACTATCCAATATTGCTCACCAGACAATGGGTACACTGTCGGTATCGAAGGCAAAGAATATTACGGTGTATGCAGCAGCAAAGAGTTTATTGAGAACTACCAGTTAGGTCATCAAGAATATCAACGCCAGCAACGCATCCAACAAATCGATACTGAAATCTCGGTCATCGATAATCAGCTTGATGGCAATCCAGACAAAGATAATGCCAAGAGACTGAAAGAGAAGAGAAAGCGATTGGCTGACGAGCGTTCAAGCCTCTTGTCGCCAACCATCAACTTGAATCTGAATTTCTAAATCGATTGGATTTAGCTTCCAAAAATTCATGGCCCTAGCTCAGTTCTAGGGTCATGAATTGACTGTTCGGATCGAGTTCGTAATCCCCGAACGGCTCGCAGTACACAAAGCCATGCTTTTCATACAACAGGCGCGCTGGTTTAAAAAACTCCATCGAGCCCGTTTCTAAACTCAAGCGCTGCAAACCTTTTTGCTTCGCTTGCTCAATCACATGAATCAATAATTGAGATGCCACACCTTGGTTTCTTGCCGTAGGCGTGGTGCGCATGGATTTCAGCTCCGCGTGTTGGTCATCCAACTCTTTAATCGCCGCACACCCAAGCAGTTGCTCACCTTTCCATCCGGTCCAAAATGTCACTTCTGGCGCTTTGAGCTTATCTAAATCTAACGCATGCACGCTTTCTGGTGGTGACGTGGCGTACATGTCCTGTAAATGTCCTTCCAACAGCGCTATCACTTGCGGCCGTTCTAAATTGTCGATTTCAATCCTCATCTTTCCATCCTTGGTTTTTCCTAGCTAAAGCGGCTGTCTCATAATGTGTTGCGGTCCAACGGGGCCTCCGTGGTAAAGCTCATTGGTATCTTCAAACCCTGATTTTAAATAGCACTGATAAGCGGGTATGTTGCGGCAATTCACAGTGAGATAAAGCGCATCAAACTCGGGATAATGGCGTTTGGCGAAATCGGCAAACTGTTGAATGGCTCGCTTGGCGATGCCTTTGCCTTGATGACGGTGATCCACCAGCAAAGCACGCACGCCTAAACTGTTTTTCGGGCAAAAATCGTATTTCTCGCTGTAAGCAGCATCAAATAGAAAAAAGCCAACCACGTCATCGTCCGCCAGAATCAGATGCGGAAGCTCTGTAGGTTCAAGACGCGTAAGCATTTCACCCACATCCGCGACCGTAAACTGCGATTGCTCTTCTAGCACGCTAAGTTCGCAAGTTTGTTCATGTCGCTCAGGCGAATACTTTTCAATGGTAATCATAATCTTCCTTGTTGTTTTTATGCTCAATTCATACAGGGTATGTCGTAAATAGAAATACCTAGTGTCGTATTTCCCACTCGCAGGCAAACGTTTAGCACTCTATTATCCTCGCCATTCGATAGAGAGGTTTCCATGTCCCGTTTTTTACTTTGTAGTTTTGCACTCGTTTTACTCTACCCTACTGCCATTGATTTGTATCTTGTTGGTTTGCCTCAAATTGCGTCAGATCTCAACGCCAGTGAATCTCAGTTGCATATTGCGTTTTCGATCTATTTAGCTGGCATGGCTACCACCATGTTATTCGCGGGGAAAATTGCAGACTCTGTGGGACGAAAGCCTGTTGCCGTCGTCGGCGCGATGATCTTCGTGCTCGCGTCTTTTCTCGGCGGGATGGCTGAGCAACCAAACACTTTCTTGATTGCTCGCTTTTGCCAAGGCATCGGGGCTGGATCTTGCTATGTCGTCGCATTCGCGATTTTACGCGACACGTTAGACGATGAACGCCGCGCGAAAGTATTGTCGATGCTCAATGGCATCACCTGTATCATTCCAGTGATCGCACCCGTGATTGGTCACTTGATTATGCTGAAATTTCCTTGGCCGAGTTTGTTTACCACGATGGCAGGAATGGGCATTCTCGTCAGTGTATTGGCCATTTTTGTTCTCAAGGAATCACTACCCAGCCAACAAGGTGAAGAACAGACAACGCCAGAGAGCCATCAAGAGACGTTCTTCGAGCGATTTTTTATCAGTAGGCTGATCATTACTGCACTTGGAGTAACCACCATTCTGACCTTTGTTAACGCTTCACCAATTGTCGTGATGAGCATGCTTGGTTTTGATCGCGGTGGCTATTCTTCCATCATGGCAGGGACTGCGACGATCAGTATGTTGATTTCGTTCTCGGCGCCATTGGCATTGGGGATTTTTAAGCAGCGAACCTTAATGATGACCTCTCAAGTATTGCTCGCTTGTGCAGGCATCGTGCTCAGTGCTGCCCATTTCCATGATGGACAATCTCTTTACTATGTATTCGGACTTGGGCTGATTTGCGCTGGCTTCGCTTGTGGCTTTGGCGTGGCCATGAGCCAAGCGCTCAACCCATTCTCTCAACAAGCTGGCGTGGCGAGCTCACTACTGGGCATTGCTCAAGTTTGTAGTTCCGCGTTCTATATTTGGTTTATGGGTTTCATCGGCGTGAGTGCACTGAATATGTTGGTGTTTATCTTAGTGTTAGGTAGCGTAATCAGCCTTGCTCTAATACTATTGATTCCAAAGCCTGTTCACGATACCCATTATGAAGAAATCCCTAGCGCGACTTGATTTAAACTTACTGTTCACTCTGCAATTATTGCTGCAAGAGCAAAGCGTCTCGAAAGCCTCGAAAAAGCTGAACGTTACGCCCTCAACCGTAAGTAAGTCGCTCAACAAACTTCGTCATTGGTTCGATGATCCTTTGTTTGTCAAAACACCTAAAGGTCTTGCGCCAACGCCTTTGGCACAAAGCATGGAGCAAGATCTTGCAGAATGGCTGCAAATTGGCAGCCAGATTGCAGAAAAACGCAGCGATATTACGCCTAAAGGAGTGCGTTTTGATATCACGATTGAGTCGCCATTAGTGCTCACAGTGCTGGACAGACTCATCGTCGCTATCCACCAGCGATACCCTGAAGCGAAAGTAAAAACCAGTAACTGGGATTACGATTCACTCGACGCCATCATTCGAGGCGAGGCGGATATCGGTTTTACCGGCCGAGAAAGTCACCCTAGATCGAAAGAGTCGTTGGATCTTCTGCCGTATTTCTTGGATTTTGAGATTCTATTTTATGACCTACCGATGGTGTATTTACATAAAGATCATCCGGCATTACAGCAAGAGTGGAATCTTGAGACCTTTCTGAGCTACCAACACATCAATATTGTTTGGGAAAAAAGTGAAACTTGGGCGTTGGATGAAGTGTTAACGGAACTCGGGCTACAGCGCTCTATCGGGCTGACGATGTCCAACTTTGAGCAATCCCTTTTTATGGCAGCGCAGCCGACGCATGGCATGATCACCACCGCGCCGCACTATTGCAAAAGCTACACAGAAAAGCTGCATCTCGATTTGGTGTGCTTGCCAATTCCGTTAGACCAAACTCAACAAGACAAGTTACTGATTCCATTTACCATGATTTGGCATAAACGCAATGCGTACAACCCCAAATTGCTATGGTTGAAAAACACCATTAAGTCATTGTACAAACAACCTTCCCAACCACAGTAAGACTCAGGCTAAGGTCAGGTTTTCTCTGGTTATTTTTAATGACTTTCTTGCTCTGATAGCTATAACTAATCACTTTATCAACTAATAAAAATGTTCTTTTGGATCTACACTAGCTGTTCATTTACACGCTAAGGATCAAGGATGTCGACCTTCTTACTCACTGCTATTGCAATGCTGGCGTTCGCTGCCAATTCATTATTGTGCCGACTTGCCTTGGCAGAAGGGTTAATTGATGCGGGAAGCTTCACGCTCGTTCGATTGATATCTGGCGCGATTACCTTAATCGCAATGCTTGTCGTGAGAGGTCAGTGGAAAACCGATCGGCCAACTTCTCGCTTTCGCTTTTTTGCTGGCGTGGCGTTATTTGGTTACGCAGCCCTTTTCTCTTTCGCGTACTTACAACTGGCGACAGGAACTGGTGCTTTGCTTTTGTTTGGTGCCGTGCAACTTACATTACTGGCGATCTATTGGTTGCAAGGTGAGCGCTTTCAGTTTCTCGAAATCATCGGTATCGGCCTTTCAATTGTTGGATTTGTTTGGTTAATGTTGCCATCTGCCACTCGCCCCGATATTAGCTCTGCACTTCTTATGTTGATTTCTGGCGTTTGTTGGGCTGCGTTTACTGCGCTCGGTAAACAAGCACCTTCTCCAAGTAGTGGCATCACGTGGGGATTCATCGCTGCATCAATAATTGGCGTGCTCCTTTCGCCATTAATCTTGTCCTCAATCCACCTTTCTTGGAGCGGAGTGTTGCTCGCTATCGCATCTGGTGCCATTGCCTCTGGCCTTGGTTATACGCTTTGGTATCAAGTAATGCGTAAGCTCTCTTTGCTTCAAGCCGCCGTCAGCCAACTTTCCGTGCCAGCCATTGCTTTGCTACTCGGCACCGTCGTACTCCACGAGCCTCTTTCACTGCATATTCTTTTAACCAGCGGCATCATTCTTGGTGGCATCGCTTTGGTTTTTTTATCTCGATCCAAAAAAACAAACGAACAATCGGCAAGCCGATAAAAAGTAATAACTTTCCCTCTCAAGTACCCATTCATCATCTATGCTTTTTAAAGCAGTAAAGCTCATTGCAGATGCTACAAGTGGTCTGCTTTGGTACCAGGCGAAGAATATAAGGTGAGAATTGGCTCACACAATGCAGCGATTTTGTTTCAAAAGTGAGAATCATCACAGATCGCGAATTTGCTCGTTTTAGGCGTTTCACCAATAACGCCAAGGGCTAGCACGAGATCAAGCCAAATACGCACTTTTTGTTTTGACAAAGGGTTTACAAAGCACACTTTTTCACCCGCTATATTCCGCCCCCCCGAATTTATTCAGAACAAGATTCGGATTATTCATATAAGAAATTCATCAACTTATAACGATAAGCCTGAGCAAACTTTGACACTATGAACGACAAAATAAAATTCGCTATTAAAGTATCGCTTAGCCTGACTCTGGCTTATCTGATCCCGTTTGCCATGGGTTGGCCGCAAGCATCGACGGCCGCAACCACAGTGATGCTGATTGCATCCACAGGCAGTCGTCGTGAATCACTCGCCAAAGGTACCTTACGCGTGTTAGGTACATTGGTTGGTGCCGTGGTTGGCTTGTTACTGGTGGGGTTGTTTGCTCAAGACCGCTTGCTGTACATGCTGAGCGTGTCGGTTGTGGTCTCATTCATTTTTTACTTCCGTAATGCCTATCAAAAAGATCCAACGCTACTCATGTTGACCGGCGTGATGACACTGATGATGTCCAATGGCGGTGACGCAGAAGGTGCGTTTCTTTATGGCGTTGACCGCGCCTATATGACGGTGTTTGGGGTGGTGGTTTACACACTCGTGGGGACTTTCTTATTCCCGACCAAAACAGAACAAAACCTAAGACAGCTCATCGAACAACTCAACCAAGCACAACGCGCGTTGTTCTCCGCTATCTTGCAAAATTTCGAGCAAAAATCGGCAGGGCAAATCTCTCCTCAAGAAGGCGGAGAAGAAAATCCAGAAGCGGAAGAGCCACAACCTCCTAGCGTGGACACTCTCATCGAACAGATGTTTGCCGCTCAAAATGCGCTCGAACAGCGTTTTGCCACGGTCAGTGTGGAATGCAGTGACGTGTCGGCCTACATGAAAGAGTGGCGCTTGGCAGTTCATTTGAACAAGCAGGTAACGCAACAATTGACCGTCGCGGCGCACAGCCACTTTAGCCACCAGCAAGACCGTGAAAGCATCAGCAACTTTGATCAAGCCGTGGCGGAAATTGACGCGCTATTTGATACCTGCCAACAAGTCTGGGACGAAAAAGAACCCGCTTATCGTGCCCAGGAATTCAAAGTCAAATACAACCAAGCGTTGCTTGAAGACGCAGCTCACCTAGTGAAAGGCTCTGCGCTTACGCTTGGTCACCTATTGGAACTGATGCATCAAAACTTGTCGCGTTTAGCGGAGAGCATTAGCTGTATTGACTCTGTGACGAACAATGTCTCCTTTGACGTGCCACTGCCGAAACCGAAAGGCAAGTTTCTATGGTGGGACGCAGAAAACTTTAAAACCGCGGTCAAAACCTTTGTCACTTATTGGGTTGCTGGACTGATTTGGATTTATTTCAATCCACCAGGCGGCTATTCATTCGTGGTCTTCTCGACGATGTTTATGTCTTTGCTGTCGTTCGTGCCTGTGCACCCAATTTTGTTGCTTGTGCTGTTCACTTTCGGCTTCTTGTTCGCGGTGCCTTCTTACGTCTTCATTCTTCCGCAATTGGATCTCGGGTTAGAACTTGGCCTGTTCATCTTTATCTACACCTTTATCGGCTTTTATCTGTTTAACGGGCCAGTGACGATTTTCTACATGGTGGGCTTGTTTGTTCTTGGTTTAGACAACAACATGTTCTATCACTTCGGGATCCTCATGACGATCATGCTGTTGTTCTACATGGTGGTGTTCATGATTATTTTCGCGCACTACTTCCCGTTTAGCTCACGACCAGAACACCTCTTTTTGACCATAAAAGAACGCTACTTCCGACATACCCGAGAGCTGTTCACTACCTATCAACAGCAGTCTAGCTCGGTTATTACGCCGCTCAAACGGGCCTTACACTTGGCGACGCTCAATGTCTCATCGAAAAAGCTCAAAGTCTGGGGTTCGAAAATCAACCACAAACACTTTGATAAAACCACGCCAGAAGCGATTGGCGCGTTTAGCAAAGCGTGTGATGTACTCAGTAATCACATCAACATCTTAATGGCCGCCGAGAAAAAGTTGATGACCAATCCACTAATTACTCAGCTTCGCCAACAGCACCGCGATTCCATCATTCCTTTGATGGCGGGCGCTTTAGCCAGCCATCAAGCAACACAAGAACTCGACTCCGTATTCGACCAATACAGTCAGGATTACCAAACATTCGAAGATAAACTGGAAGATTTTTTTAGTGAGTTGGATTTATCTGACTACGCTTATTCAGAGATAGCCGGTTTTTATATCTTGCTGAATTTAAAACGGAACGTGTTCGAAGCAATCAAGCATTGCAAGCAAACCTACGAGGATATCGATTGGGTGAACTTACAACAGAAGCGTTTTTAAAGGTGGGGATATGATGCTTCCAAAACTAACCAAACCAAGCCTCGCCATACTTTCTTTGCTCGGACTCAGTGCGTGTACCACGGTAGGACCAGATTATGTTCATCCAAAGCAGGCGCCACTGCCAAGTGACTGGTCGGTGCAAAAAGCAGCCAAAGATACGCAGCAATCAGAGCAACAGCTACAACAATGGTGGCAGCAATTTAATGACTCAACTCTTAATCAGCTGGTTGAGTTGGCGAGCAAACAAAACCTCGATTTAGAAGCCGCAGGGCTACGAATTGTCCAAGCACGTTCATTGCTTGGTATTTCGACTGGCTTGCAATACCCACAAGTTCAAACCGTGTCAGGAAACCTAGCGCGTGCCTACGTAAATGATCAGGGCGTGAATAACGCCACTTTGTCGTTTGATGCTGCTTGGGAAATGGATGTTTGGGGCAAGTATGCTCGCGGTATTGAGTCGGCAGAAGCGGGTTACTACGCATCCATCGCATCGTATCACGACATCATGGTCACCATAACCGCCGAAGTGGCGCGCAATTACATCAACTATCGCACATTCCAAGAACGTATTTTGCTGTCTCGCCGCAACATAGAGATTCAAGAGCGTGTCGTACGTATTACTCAGGTGCAGTTCGACTCTGGCAACGTTACAGAATTGGACGTTCAACAAGCTAAAAACCAACTCTACACCACCAAAGCAGCGTTACCGAGCCTCGAAGTGGCAATGAAGCAATCACGTACTGTGTTGGCTTTGCTACTGGGTCTGTTACCAGAAGAAGTAGATCGGCTGCTACAGTCGGATGGGATGCACAAGCAAATCGCTGAGTACGAAGCCCAGTTCAAATCGACGGGCAGAAAATCGGCGCTATCGGGCACCGACGAGCGTTCCATTGTGCCACGTCCACCGCTTTTGGATACGCAAGTGGATGCTAACTTAGTGATGCGACGTCCGGATTTGCAAGTCTCTGAGATGCAAGCTCGCGCGCAAAGTGCGCAGATTGGCGTGGCAGAAACCGCTCTGTACCCAAGCTTTTCGTTGTTCGGTTCCATCGGTATCGACAGTACGGTTCCCGATGGCAGCAGTTTCAGTTTTAGCGATTCGCTCACCATGGTGGTTGGCCCAACGTTCAGTTGGAACATTTTCCAATACGGACGCGTGAAAAATAACATTCGTTTCGAAGATGCTCGCTTCCAAGAAACGCTGACGAACTACAACAAAAAGGTACTGCAAGCCGTTAATGAAGTCACCAATGCAATCGAAGCGTATGACCTGTATTTGCAACAAAAAGATTTACGCTTGCAATCGGTCAACTCTTCCATTCGTGCGTTCAACATATCCATGACACAGTACGAAAACGGACAAATTTCATTCGAACGTCTGCTTAACTCGGTAGAAAAAATGACCCGTGCGGAAGACAGCTACGCAACGATCAAAGGGAACGTGGCGAACCAAGTTGTTGCACTCTATAAAGCCCTCGGTGGAGGCTGGCAAACCCAAACAGGCAAACCCTTCCTCAGTGAATCTATTGCCAAGCAAATGACAGAACGAACTGACTGGGATGGTTATTTAAATGAAGAAAACCGCGTATTGCCGCCTTTGCGCCTCGAAACTCCGGCTGAGACCAGTGATGAAAACAAAACGGAGGATCTCTAATGCCTCATGAACTTTCTTGGGGAGACGTTTACTTTTCTCCCACGTTACCGGTGCTCTTTCTCGCCGTCACGGCCACGTGGATAACGGTGATGATATTGAACAAGACACGTTTGTCTCGCTTCATCGCTTTTCCGTCTCTGACGTTTATTGCCATCATGGTCGGTTATGTGGTGGCCATCGACAGCTTTTATATTCAATTTTAGGTGCCAAACAAGATGAAAAAACTATTCGTAATCGCACTCAATCTTGTCATTCTTGGTGGCGCAGCTTGGCTCGGCTATCAAAAGTTTGAGGAATACTTTAATAACCCATGGACACGAGATGGGCAAGTGCGTGCTAACGTCATCAAAGTGGCTCCTCGCGTATCAGGCCCAATTGTAAATGTCGCGGTGCAAGACAACCAAGAAGTAAAAACGGGGGATTTACTGTTTGAAATCGACCCTGCGACTTACCAGGTTGCGTTATCTCAAGCTGAAGTAGCACTGGAGCGCTCCATTGTTAGCTCTCGCGGTAAAAAAATCGAATATGACCGCTTAAAAGACATTCGTGCCAAAGACCGTGGCGCAGTTTCACACAAGGATCTGATTCGTCGTGAAATCGCTTACGAAGAATCGCTACTGCAAATCAAATCTGCAGAAGAGCAACTAAAATCAGCACGCCTTAACCTCAGCTTTACCAAAGTTTATGCGACCGTCGATGGTTTTGTATCTAACCTCGATATTAGAAACGGTACGCAAGCGGTCGCAAACCAACCACTGCTCGCACTGATCGACAAAAACAGCTTTTGGGTATTTGGTTTCTTCCGTGAAAACCAACTTGCGCAAATCGAACCTGGCAGCCAAGCGCGTGTCACTTTGATGTCACACCCAGACACGCCAATTGACGCAACGGTTGACTCGATTGGTTGGGGGATTGCGCCCAAAGACGGTACGGTCGGCTACAACCTTCTTCCAAACGTAAACCCTGTTTTTCAGTGGATTCGCTTAGCACAACGTATTCCGGTGCGAATCTCCCTACAAGAACTTCCTGAAGATGTTGATCTTCGATTCGGGCTTTCTGCGTCCATCATGGTGATGAAAGAGTCATCCGCAGAAAGTGAACAATAACTTAAGTGAGAAGAGCCATGGTCATTGGTAAAAACCTCAAAAACATTAATCAAGAAAACAACTTCTTCTATCTAACCTTAGCACTAGTGATTTTGTTGCTAGGGAGTGCGATGGCACAAGTCGTAGGTGAAGGGACGATTGAACACATACTTCAGGCTTTCACGGTTCTGACGTTTATCGTCTGTTTTGCGAGCCTTCGCTTTGACAAAACCTGGTCTCGTTTCCTCTACAGCCTGTTTGGTGTTTGGGTTCTTGTGATTGTGATCAAGACCGTTTTCGACATCAGAGAGATGAATGTGGTGATGCTTGCCCTCACCTTTGCGTTCTTTTTCGGCACTTTTAAATCCATCGCAAGACAGATTCTTTTCACCGGCCATGTCAACAGCAACAAAGTCATTGGCTCGGTAGCGCTTTTCTTGCTACTTGGTCTGATGTGGGCGATTGCCTACCTCATTCTGCTTGAGTTTTCGCCTGAAGCCTTTACCGGTATGGAAGCGATTTCTTGGGGGCAGAACTTCTCCAATGCAGCGTATTTCAGTTTCGTTACCTTAACCACGCTCGGTTATGGCGACATTAGTCCTCTAACACCACTGGCTCAAGTCGTGGTGTATTTAGAGGCCATCACAGGTGTTTTTTATATGGCGATTGTTGTTTCAAGTCTCGTCAGTTCTAACATTGATCATCAGGTAAACAAAAATGGATAAACAATCGGTAAAAATCGACAGTAAGCTTTTCATCAGTAATATGGTGGAATCGGCAATACGCATTGGCTTGATCTTTGTCTTGCTGATGTTTACGTACGACATCATCAAACCCTTCATCCTTCCGGTTATTTGGGGCGCTATTATAGCCGTCGCTTTAATGCCGCTTACCCAAAAATTGCAGCGTGTATATGGTGGTCGTAGAGGCTTGGCAGCCACAACCATTGCTTTACTTGGTATTGCCCTCCTTGTCACGCCACTTGTTATGGTATCAGGCTCCATTGTGGATGGTGCAACGCACGCGCTTGAAGTACTACAAAATGGACAAGTGAAAATACCAGGGCCAAAACCTTCCGTAGCGGATTGGCCTATCGTGGGTGATAAGCTCTACGAAGTGTGGACCCTATTCGCTACTAATCTTGAACAAGCTATTCAAACCTTTATGCCACAAATAAAGGCAGGACTCACATCTTTACTGGGTACACTGGGGGGCGTATTGGGAAGTTTACTGCTTTCAATCTTGTCACTTGCGATTGCAGCAGGTTTCATGACGTACTCTGAATCTGCGGCATCAGGCTTAAGAACCATCGCGATTCGAACCGCAGGTGAAAACGCAAAAAGCTGGACCACGCTTATCGCAGCGACAATTAAAAGCGTACTGCTTGGCGTAGTCGGTGTAGCGGCGATTCAAGCACTGTTGATCGGTGCTGGTTTCTTCGTATTTGGCGTTCCGGCAGCAGGTTTACTCACACTGCTTCTAATGATCTTATGTATCGCTCAGCTCCCGGCGTTGCTCGCTGTGCTACCTGTGATTGGCTTCATGTACATGACCCAAGACACCTCAACAGCAACCATGTTTACTGTTTGGGTCGTAGTTGCGGCTCTTTCTGAAAACCTGTTCAAACCAATGTTGATGGGACGTGGCGTCGACGTGCCAATGCCTGTGATTCTGCTCGGTGCCATCGGTGGTATGCTTTTCTACGGCATCGTTGGTCTGTTCTTAGGTGCCGTTATCCTAGCAATTTGGTATGAGTTATTTGTTTGGTGGTTGAGCATTGAGAAAGCACAACAGCAAGAAGAAATGGCAGAACAACAAGACGCTTCTGATGACCAATCAGAACCTGGACATGGTGCAGGCATATAATAAATCAATAAGTTAGAAAGAAATTTAATCTATAACTTATAGAATCAAACCGCTGAATTTCAGCGGTTTGATTCTATTTGGATCACAGTTTCGTCGTAATAAATGCGATAAAAATGACGTTCTTGTTAAATTTTCATACTTATTACACTTGGGAGTTGCAATCGGGCAATGAACGATGCACTCTCGATGACCACTAATTTGCTTAGGATAAAAACAATGAAATTGATCAAGCCTTTAACTTGTGCGCTTGCTCTCGCAATGAGTGGCATGGCATTCGCAGATGTAACCGTGAGTGTTCCTGACAACGTTTCAGTATTAGCGGCTAACGGTGAAAAAGCAGATCTTTCGGGTGGTTTTTTCGCCTCTGAGAGAACACTGACGTTACCTGATGGCCTTAACCAAGTCGTATTTCGTTTCGCCCCTTACTTCAACCAAGGTAATGACCGTTTAAGTGTTGAAAGCGATGTTATCGTTACACGATTTGACGCGACCAATGCCGAACTCACTCTACAAATGCCAGAATACCGCAACCTACGTGATGCGGAAGAGAAGATCAAAGACTTAGATTGGAAACTGGTTGATGATTCTGGCAACGCAATCGCGGTTGACCAAGACAAGTTGCTCAAACCGGGTATGCAAATCGGTCGTGATTACGTACGTGAAATCGAAGATTATAACCAAGCTGGCGGTGCAGCAGCCGTGGCTTTTGCTGGCGCAGCGACCATGCAGCCAGTCACGCTTCCTGCAAAGGTTCCTGCGGATATGAAGCAAGTGAGAGCAACTGCGGTTAAAGCGGATTCGACAGCTGAAGAGATGCTGCACTTCTGGTACCAAAAAGCAGACGCAGAAACCAAAGCTCGCTTTAAGAAATATGTTAATCAACAGTAAATCTGGTTAACTTTATCGATGTAAATTACCACCTTCTAAAGAAGGTGGCTTTGTGTGAGCCCCCTAAAAGGGGGCCTTTGTTTAGTCCAGCGCCAAT